>CAYYHC010000110.1:0-6545 GCA_964471715.1 uncultured Lentimicrobiaceae bacterium
TGGCTAAAATCAGCGACGATGTCCGCAACATCTTATTGCCGCGCGTCATCAATACATTGCCCGATAAAATTAAAAAATTGTTTGAAAGCAATTATACCTTGCACGTGAATCCAACCGGAAAATTTGTCATTGGCGGTCCTCATGGCGATAGCGGTGTGACCGGTCGTAAGATCATTGTAGATACCTACGGTGGAAAAGGTGCTCACGGTGGTGGCGCATTTTCAGGAAAAGATCCATCAAAAGTAGATAGATCAGCTGCTTATGCTGCACGTCATATTGCCAAAAATATGGTGGCTGCCAACCTTTGTGATGAAGTATTGGTACAAGTTGCTTATGCCATCGGTGTTGCACAACCCGTTGGTTTATACATCAATACCTATGGAACTGCGAAAGTGAATATGAGTGATGGCGAAATTTCAAAGAAAATTGAAGAGATATTTGATTTACGTCCTTTTGCCATTATCAAACGTTTCAATTTGAAGAGTCCTATTTATCAAGAAACAGCTTCTTACGGTCATTTCGGACGCGATACTTACGAAAAAGAGGTAGAAGTTTTCTATCAAGATCAAAATACCTATACCAAAGAAGGTAAGACTTTCAAGAAAGTTACCTTCTTCGGATGGGAAAAATTAGATTACGTTGATAAGATAAAAGCAGCTTTTAACTAAACAAAGAGTCTGTTTTATTTCCAAATGCTAAGTCCCCGGCATCTCCAAGTCCGGGGACTATGTATGATTGGGCAGTAAGTTCATCATCAATGGCACCCACCCAAATTGTACAACCAATCTCGGGTAAATTTTCTTGTAAGTAATTCACGCCTTGTGTACTTGCAATGGCAGAAACAATGTGTACGTGTTTCGGCATTCCTTTGGAAACAATCTCGTTATAGGTATAAATCATTGATTGTCCTGTTGCCAACATTGGGTCGCAAATAATCAAAATACGGTCTTCCATATCCGGTGCCGACATATAATCGATTTGAATTTCGAATGTGCCGTCTTTGTAATGTTTACGAAATGCAGAAATGAAAGCGTTGTCAGCTTTATCGAAATAGTTGAGCATTCCTTGATGCAAGGGAAGCCCTGCGCGAAGAATGGTCGCCAAAACCGGTTGTTCTTCAATCAATGAAATGGTGGTCGTCCCTAGCGGAGTAACTATTTCAACAGGTTTGTACTTAAAAGTTTTACTGATTTCATAGGCAAAAATTTCACCCAAACGTTCTAAATTTCTTCTGAAACGCATACTGTCTTTTTGAACGGTAGTGCTCCTAATTTCAGCAATGTACTGATTGAAAAGCGAATTTTCTAATCCTAAGTTTTTGATTGTCTTCATAATAATGTGTTTTATATTAATTTTTAATTTTTAATCAATTTATAGAAGTGTATCAACCGGTTCAGATAAGTTCGTTGAGAAAAGCAAAGCATTGGATATGTGTATTTTACAGATCCAAATTGACTGTAAAAACGAGCAATATTTTCGTTCATCGAACCATTAAAGTCAAAAATAATCTGTTGCGACGAATTCTCTTTCAGATATTCATTGAGCAAAAAAAACATTGCTTTTTTTTCGGAATAGCGTTCGTCACGCCCGGAAAACCAAAACCAAGTACGCGAATGGTCTTTCAAAAAGCAGGCACCGGCTAGAAGTTGATGATTTTCATCGCGCACACCCCAAACATCAATGTTTCCGCGTGAGGTAAGATGCGCTACCATTGCCATAAATAAATTGTAATCGGTGGTTTTTATTTTTATTTTTTTTTCTTTTCCCCTGTTATGTCGAAAAAGATTGATAATATCTTTAACCTGAACCTCTTTATCTATTGAAAGTGCATATTTTTGAGCGGAACGAATATTGCGCTTCAGATTTTCTGAGAATTTACCGTACAAAGCCAAATAAGGCTGTTGCATATCCAGTTGATAAGAAACCAATTGAATGGCCTTTTTATCAATAGAAGTCGATTGATCCCATTCATTCAAATTCAAATCCACCTGCCAAAATTTGCGCGGAATGGCATCAATAAACGCGTCAATTTTTTCTTTAGAAATAATCTCTTTTGAAAAAATCCCCAATCTTGAAAAAAAATAGGGGGTATAGATGTAATGAATACCTAATTTTGATCTGTTGGGTAGCGGCATCACGACATCATAATCATCTTTGATTAATGCTGCCCAATGAGGATTTGAAATTGTCAAAAAATCGTAATCTGCAAAAATAGTGGCGGATAAAGATTTCGTTATGCAACGATTCCATTTTTCTTTATCTATCTCACTATGTTTGTAGTAATTAATCACTTATGAAATTTTTATTTAAGTTCAATGAGAGCAGTACACAACACTTGCCTTAAAGAGTAATGAATACAAATTTAGCGGCAGCAAATGTACATTTTTTTCTTCTATAAAAACAAATTATGACAAATCTTATAAACAACTATTTTTAAGGAAGTTGTCAAATTATTGTATTTATTTTTAATGAAAATGCAATCGTTCATCGGAATTTTTTTTGTTTTTCTTGCAATTTTGCAGAAAAATTTCGAGATTTCTTACAAATATTGATGTTATCCTTTTTTTATTCCAACATTATATTACTTTTTTGTCAACGATTAGGATAATTATTATAAAAAGGGTAAATATAAAGTACTGATTATAAAATTGATACAAATAATCGTTGTTACCAATCTATGTTGATAAAAAAATAACTGTTAGTTAGTACTTTCTAATTAATTTTGCGGCGTCTAATTTTAAAAAGATGGAAAATATAATTTCAATTATTTCAAAGATTTCGCACACGTTGGGCGAGATGGAGGAATTGGCAAAAGATCATTTTGGTTTGCAAGAGTTGACGTTGACACAGATGCACTATTTGGAGATGATGAATGCGTTGGAGAACCCGAACATTACGGAGTTGGCATCGGCGTTGCAGCTGACGAAACCCACGGTAACAGTGGCGTTAGACAAATTGATTGAAAAAGAGTATCTTGTTAAGGTTCAATCGGATGAGGATAGAAGAACGTCGCATCTTCATTTAACGGAAAAGGGGCGTAGCATCAACAACATGCACGAATATGCGCACCGTCGTTTTGCAGAATTAATGCAGGAAAATTTGGAACCGGAAGAGATGGAAAGCATCTGCAAGTTATTGGAAAAAATGGTACAAACGTGGTAAAATAAAGATTAATAATACCTTTAAAAACGAAGTTATGAATATTGAAAGCACAAAATATCAAGGCTTATCGGCTGCGGAAGTAGAAAAGAAACATCAAACGGATGGGTATAACGAATTGCCTTCATCCAAATCAAAATCAATAGGAAAAATTGCGTTGGGCATATTGAAGGAGCCTATGTTCATTCTGCTTGTTCTTTGCGGAACGTTGTATTTGGTTTTGGGGGATGTGCGGGAAGGCATTATGTTGATGGGATTTGTGGTGGTGATTATGGGAATTGAGTTTTTTCAGGAGCGCAAAACGGAAAAGGCGTTAGATGCCTTGAAAGATATGTCGAGTCCGCGCGCATTGGTGATACGGGAAGGGCAGGAGATGCGTGTGGCGGGGCGCGAAGTGGTGATAGATGACATTATTGTGTTGCGCGAAGGGGATAGAGTGCCGGCGGATGCAACTGTCTTGTCGTGTGTCAATCTGTTGGTGGACGAATCACTGCTGACAGGTGAATCGGTATCGGTTCATAAATCGGAATTTACAGGAAATGAGGAAGATACACAGCCAGGTGGCGATAATCGTCCGTTTGTCTATTCCGGTTCTATGGTCGTACAGGGAATCGGAATCGCCAAAGTGACCGCTGTCGGCATTCATACGCAAATCGGACATATCGGTCGTTCAATTGAGTCGGTGAAAGAAGAACCTACCAAGTTGAACCAAGAGATGGGCAAATTGGTGAAAAAATTAACGCTTGTCGGTGCCGGATTGTGCTTATTGGTTATTGTTTTATATTATTTTACACGTCACAATCTGTTACAAGGATTTTTGGCGGGAATTACCCTTGCTATGGCTATGTTACCGGAAGAATTTCCCGTCGTCCTTACCATCTTTTTGGCATTGGGAGCTTGGCGTATTTCAAAAAAGAATGTGCTAACCAGAAAACCTTCCGTAATAGAATCGTTGGGTGCTGCGACGGTGCTTTGTACCGACAAGACCGGGACACTGACGCAAAACAAAATGACTATCAGTCAGTTATGTAATGGTTCAACTTTTTTTTCGCCAACAAAAGAGGATGAATTGCCGGAAGAATTTCACGAAATTATTGAATATGGTATCTTGGCAAGTCAGGTGGATCCTTTTGATCCTATGGAAAAAGCGATTACGACGATGGGCATTGCTCAATTGGCATCTACCGAGCATATTCATCACAATTGGAAGATGGTCAAAGAGTATCCGTTATCGAAAGAATTGTTGGCGATGTCGCGAGTTTTTACGTGTCAAGATTTGGAATATCAGGTAGTTGCTGCCAAAGGTGCACCGGAAGCGATTTTTGATTTATGTCATCTTCGGGCAGATGAACAACAGCGTTTATCAGAACAAGTAGGAAAAATGGCTAACCAAGGATTGCGTGTTTTGGGCGTAGCGAAGGGACGCACCGTGACGTTGGAAGTGCCTGAGCATCAGCATGATTTTGATTTTACTTTTGTCGGACTTATCGGCTTGACGGATCCCATCCGTGAGAATGTGCCGTTAGCGGTTAAAGAGTGCCATACTGCGGGCATTCGCGTCATCATGATTACCGGCGATTATCCCGTTTCTGCCATGAACATCGGGCGTCAGGTAGGGTTGGATAATTGCAGCGAGTGTATTACCGGTCCGGAGCTTAAAACAATGAGTGAAGAGGAACTGAGAGAAAAAATTAAAACCGTTAATATTTTTGCCAGAGTGGTTCCCGAGCAGAAATTGATTATTGTAAATGCTTTGAAGAAAAACGGGGAGGTTGTTGCTATGACCGGTGATGGTGTGAATGATGCACCGGCATTGAAATCTGCTCATATCGGAATTGCCATGGGCGAAAAAGGTACCGATGTTGCCCGCGAAGCCTCTTCATTGGTTTTATTGGATGACAATTTCGGTTCAATAGTGGGAGCCGTAAAAATGGGAAGAAGAATCTGCGACAATTTGCAAAAAGCACTTGCTTACATCTTTGCCATTCACGTTCCTATTGCCGGCTTATCGCTCATTCCTGTCTTTTTTGGAAATCTGCCTTTGCTTTTATGGCCCGTCCACATTGTATTTCTCGAACTTATCATTGACCCGGCTTGTTCCGTCATTTTTGAAGCAGAAAAAGAAGAAAACAACATTATGAATCGACCACCCAAAAGTAGGAAAGATCCCTTCTTTACTAATCGTAAAATATTGATTAGCTGTCTTCAAGGTATCAGCATTCTGTTCATTGTGTTATTCATTTATATGTTTGGATTATTCTTTTGGCAGCTGTCCGAAGGTACGGTACGTGCTTTGTCGTTCATTGCATTGATAGCCGGAAACATCGGCGTTATTTTTACCAATAGGTCTTGGACACAGAATATTTTTACCATTTTGAAAACACCCAATAAAACTGTTAAGTATGTGGTTGTAAGTGCTTTAGTCTTTTTGGTCTTGATTAATATTGTGCCATTTCTTAGAGATTTGTTTCAATTTGAACCCATCAAATTATGGCAAGGATTATTGTGTGGTTTAGCCGGTTTTTTGAGCATAGTTGGATTTGAGATTTACAAAAGAAGACACCGCGATTGACAATGTACAATCTAAATTGAGAATTAAAGATTATTGTTGTCGAATAAAACTCAAATGGTATTAAAATTTTTTCCCATCCCTTGCCAATAAGGAATGGGAAAATTGTTTTTTTAAGTAGCGTTTTTTAGTCAAAAAGTGAAGGCTGGGGAGATGGATTTTGAGTATCTTTTTTAAGATTCCTCATTTTCCTCCTGACATGTTTGTTTACAATGGTCAATCATAAAATAGAGACGATTCAACACATTGGCTTCGGAAGTGCCGCCATCAAAATCTAAAAACAGCAAATTCATTTTGGGATAGTTTTTCTTAATACGTTTTTCTATTCCCTTAGAAATCACATGATTAGCAATACAGCCAAAAGGTTGCAGACTGATGGCGCTGTCAATTCCACTTTCCGCAAAAGAGGCAATCTCCGCTGCTATTAGCCAACCCTCGCCAAACTGCGCCGCCAAACTGATAATGTCCTTCGCCTTTTTCGATTCTTCTTCCAAATTGGAAAATGGACGATAATAAGGATAATCGGCGCAAATCGTGTCATATTTTGCCGTCAGCTTCTTGGCTAAACCAAAAATATAATTGTTAATGAACAACGGCAATTGAGTACTGTCAATATGCAACTCTTTCTTTACCTGATTATTAACAAATTCACAAATAAAGAAATTATACATCGAAGGTGCCACGACCTCAATACCTTGCTCTATCAACCAATCAATTACATTTTTATGACTGAAAGAATTGTATTTAACGTAGATTTCGCCAACAACTCCGATGGTTGGTCGGATGGCATTAGGGGTAATAATATCAGAAAAGTCCT
>CAYYHC010000110.1:6555-7058 GCA_964471715.1 uncultured Lentimicrobiaceae bacterium
AACTGCATCTGCAATGGTCTGCATCAATCCTTCGCGATTCTGTGTTTCGATTAAAGGTTTAGCTAATTCCAAATATTTATATTTCAACATTTTAGCTAATCCTTTTTCTTTTTCGCGCACCGCTGCCGGATAATACAACTTGGAAAGCGCATCCACAAACAACATCGTGTGGAAAGCGGTAACAATGCACTTCGACCATTTCATCTGAAATCCGGGCTGATTATTCAAAATTCCGCTTCCAAAGGAGACGGAAACCACCGGTATATTGTCAAATCCGCCCGCAATCATCGCTTTTTTAATGACTGAAATGTAGTTGGTCGCCCGGCACTGTCCCCCGGTTTGCGTGATGGCAACCGCAATCTCATCGGGGTTATATTTTCCGGATTTCAATGCTTTCATAATATCACCCACAACCAACGTGGCGGGATAACAAATTTCATTATTGGCATATTGCAGCCCAATATCATTGGATTCGGTGTTGCAAGAGGGGAGTGTCTCCAATT
>CAYYHC010000110.1:7087-7713 GCA_964471715.1 uncultured Lentimicrobiaceae bacterium
ATCAACTCGGAATAACCTTCAGCGAAATAGGGCGCAACAATTTTACGATATCGGTCTTTTTTTTCAAACAAAGGTGTTTTTTTCTGGGGAATGGACGACAGCGTTGCACCCTCTTTTCTACTTTCTAATAGCGAACGAATGCGCAATCGCAACGAACCGATGTTGTTCACATCATCTACTTTCAGCAGTGTCAAATTCTTTCCTTTGGCTTGTAAAATCTGCTTAATTTCTTCATTTAAAAACGCATCCGGTCCGCAACCAAACGAGGTCAGTTGAACAAAATGCACATCTTTTCCTTGTTCCGAAACCCATTTTGCCGCATTCAGTATTCGGTTCGGAAAAGCCCATTGCGTAACGGAATCGGTGCTACCAAATACGGAATTGGAATAGTAACGCACAATATCTTCATTAATGACGGTCACTCCAAAATTGGCTATCGTGTCCGAAATTTTATGTTGAATCAGCGGGTCGATATGATAAGGGCGTCCCACCAAAACCACAATGGTCTGTCCTTTGGCGACAGCATTTTGATATAGTTCGTTTGCCATATCATAAGACCATTTTTCAAAACTCTTTTGCTCTGCAAGTGCCTCTTTAACAGCTGTTTTTGCCACTGTTTTATCCAC
>CAYYHC010000111.1:0-7656 GCA_964471715.1 uncultured Lentimicrobiaceae bacterium
ACCATGACAGCACAATTGGGACAAGGACCCGGAAGAGTGAGCAATTTATTGGGAATCAACAGAACGCATAATGCAAAATCACTCAATTCGGATATTATTTGGTTGGAAGACAGGCAAATCGATATTCCGTCCGAAGTAATTGTTGCCACGTCCCGCATTGGGGTTGATTATGCCGGTGACGATGCGCTTCGTCCTTACAGATTTCTCATTTCAGATAATGTTTCGCCACTTCACTTCATTGAAAATGCTGCATTATTAAAACAATAATAAGTACTACTTTACGTTAAAGATACTGTTTTTTAGAAATAAACGAATGAAAAGACACCTGATTCTCTGCCTAATAATTATATTCAGTCTCCCGTGCTTTGCGCAAAAATCGGAAATCGGCGCCATGGTTGGCAGCTCATTTTATTTGGGAGACCTCAACCCGCGCACTGTTTTTGGGATGCCCCAAGTAGCCGGAGGGATTGTTTATCGTTACAATTTTTCGCCACGATGGGCACTCAAAGCCGACATTCTTTTTGCCGAAATAAAAGGTGATGATGCAATTACAAATAAACAATATGAGCGGAATTTATCCTTTAAATCTCCTATCACAGAAATAGGGGCACAAGTGGAGCTTAATTTTTTCAGACTATATAATGAACGAGGGAAGAATTTTTTTTCACCGTACATTTTCGCAGGAATAGCCATTTTCTCGTTTAATCCGCAGGCAGCAGACAAAGACGGCACTTATTATGCGCTGCAACATATTGGCACGGAAGGTCAGGGAATGGATGGCGAAAAAGATTTTTACTCCTTGGTTAATTGTGCAATTCCTTTCGGAATAGGCATTCGATTTAATATTGCGCGCTACATTTCCATTGGTGCCGAATGGGGAATGCGATACACTTTCACAGATTACTTAGACGATGTAAGCGGCAATTATTATGATAATCAAGCACTTAGCATTAAAAGAGGAGAAGCAGTTGCGCGTTTAGCCGATAAATCCGACATTTTGCACGAGGCGGGCACCGCGCGTGGCAATTCCACCACCAAAGATTGGTACTCTTTTGCCGGCGTGATCGTTACTTTCAAATTTGGCGACGTTGATAAAACTTGCGATTTACGCACCAACATTAAACGTAAAAGCGGTATAACAAAATAACTGTACATGAAAAATAATATTACGGATTCATCTGATAAAAATACTTTACCTCAACACATTGCCATCATTATGGATGGGAATGGGCGTTGGGCAAAAGAAAAAGGATTAGATAGAGTTTACGGCCATCAGGAAGGAGCAAATACCGTACGAAAGATATTAGAAGAGACGGGCAAATTGGGCATTCCGTATCTGACTTTATACGCATTTTCCACCGAAAATTGGAACCGTCCCCCCGCCGAGGTCGAAGCCTTGATGACATTGTTGGTACGCTCTATTCACAATGAAATTGACAATCTGATGCAAAATCAGGTTCGGCTCAAAGTGATTGGCAATATCGGTGATTTGCCACAAACCTGCCAGGAAGAACTTCAAAATGCTATTGAAACGACATCTCACAACACTGGCATTACCCTAACATTAGCATTAAGCTACAGTGGAAGATGGGAGTTAATAGAAGCCGCTAAAAAAATTGCACAGCAAGTACAAACGCAAAAAATCGACCTTGATAGTATTGATGAAAAAACCATCGCCGATGCACTCAACACCTCCAACATTCCCGACCCTGACATTTTGATTAGAACCGGCGGTGAATGCCGTATCAGCAATTTCCTTTTATGGCAAATTGCATATACCGAGTTGTTTTTTTCTCCTGTCATGTGGCCCGATTTTAACGAAGGAGATTTGCACGAAATTATCGCTCAATTTCAGTCTCGGGAAAGGAGATTTGGAAAAACAAGCGAGCAAGTAAATTTGTGTTGATTTTTTATTAAATTTGCACGCTAATTTTAAACATAGAATGTTGATAAAATCTTTTCGCTATTTCGGGTTATTTTTAGTCTTATTGTTCTGTCAATTAGTATGTTACTCTCAAGTAATAATCGGTGCTCAGGATACGGTTGTCCCTTCCTATTTTGATTATTCCAATCCGAAAAATTATGAAATTGGCGGAATTACCATTTCCGGAAGTGGTACATTAGATCAACGTTTCCTTCTTTTTCATGTGGGCGAGTTTATCGATATTCCAAGCGATAAAATATCCAAATCGATCAAAAAACTTTGGGAAACAGGTCTTTATGAAGACATTAAAATATCTATTACCAAGATTATCGGCAACACTGTTTTTCTTGATATTTATTTGGAAAATCGTTCCCGATTGGCTGCTTTTGCATTTGTAGGAGCCAAAAAAAGTGAAGAGACCGATATTCGGGAAAAGATAAAAATCTCACAAGGAAATATCGTCAATGACAACCTTAAAAGGACATGTATCAACCTTATTAAAGATTATTACATCGAAAAAGGTTTTTTGAACTGTAATATTTCTGTTGAGGAAAAACCGGATGAAAAAATTTCAAAAGCCGTCAACCTTTATTTCAATATTAATAAAGGTAAAAAGGTAAAGATTGACTGCATTAGCTTTATCAACAACAATCAGGTCTCAAAGGCAAAATTGCTCAAAGCAATGAAAGAGACAAAAGAACGATTTCATTTTGCCCCATTTTACAAAGCCGATACGGTCATTGCTTATATGATTAAGCATCCTGACTATTACAGATCTAAGGACATATTGGAACATTTGAGTGACTATTTTGCCGGTCGTGTCAGCTTTCGCTTTAAATTATCGAAATTTATTAAGAGTCAGTATGAAAGTGACAAGGTCAAACTTATTGAAAAATACAATGAATTGGGCTTTCGTGATGCCTACATCGTGAAAGATAGTTTTTACATAAAAAACAGCCTCGCTTACATTGATATAACTGTAAATGAGGGAAATAAGTATTATTTTCGCAATATCAATTTTGTGGGAAATACCAAGTATTCATCCGAATTATTGCATCAATTATTAAACATTCAGAAAGGTGATGTTTACAATCTAAAACGATTGAATGAAAATATCAGTATGAATCCCGACGGCAACGATATTAGTTCATTGTATATGAATGACGGCTATCTATTTTTCTACGCCAATCCGACAGAAGTATTAATTGAGAATGATTCCATTGACATCGAAATTAGAATTAGAGAAGGACAACAAGCCACTTATAATAAAATTAGTGTTCGCGGCAATACGAAAACAAACGACAACGTCATTTTGCGTGAAGTGACAACCTTGCCGGGGCAACTTTTCAATCGTGCGGACATTATCCGTTCACAACAAGTACTTTTAGGTCTCGGCTATTTTAATCAAGAAAAGATGGACGTTATTCCGACGCCCAACGAAGCAAATGGAACTGTTGACATTGAATACGTTGTAGAAGAAACATCCTCTGATCAATTGGAATTGTCGGCAGGTTATGGTGCGACGGGATTAGTATTAAGCGCCGGAATTTCTTTCAATAATTTTTCATTCAAAAAGTTCTTTGATAAAAAAGCTTGGACGCCTGTTCCTTCTGGTGACGGACAGAAATTATCTCTAAAAATATCTACCAATGCGATTTGGTATCAATCGTATAGTTTATCATTTGTTGAACCTTGGTTGGGAGGCAAAAAGCCAAATACATTATCCGCATCCCTTTATTATCAGGTGCAAACCAATGGTTATTCGCGTACAGATGATGCCTTTGCTTCCATTAATATCTTGGGTGCGAATGTCACTTTTGCCAAAAAACTCAAATGGCCCGATGATTATTTCCAACTCTCCCATAGTTTGATTTATCAATACTATAAAGTTCAGAATTACGGAAGTGTATTTATCTTTAGCAATGGATATGCAAACAATATCAGTTACAAGTTTACTATTATGCGTAACTCCGTAAATGCACCGATATATCCACGTGAAGGCTCGGAAATTTTATTCTCCGTGCAAGCCACTCCACCATACTCGTTATTCACTAATAAAGATTATTCTACAGCAACAGATCAGGAAAAATATAAATTCCTTGAACTTCACAAATGGAAATTTAATCTTTCTTGGTTTTCTAAAATTGTAGAAAATTTAGTATTGAATGTGCGAATTAAAACCGGATTTATCGGTTGGTATAATCAAGACATTGGTGCTCCACCATTTGAAAGATTCTACCTCGGAGGTGATGGTTTGTCAAGTTGGGCATTAGATGGGCGCGAAATTATCGGAATGCGCGGTTATGATGACAGTGCATTAACCCCAATATCCAATGGCGAAGAGATCGGTGGTACCGTTTTCAACAAATTTACCGCCGAACTACGTTACCCTATCACTTTGAATCCAAGTGCGACCATTTATGTTCTCGGTTTTGTGGAAGCCGGAAAAGCTTGGAAAAACATTCGCGAGTATTCCCCATTTAATCTTTACAAATCAGCAGGTTTAGGTATCAGAATTTATTTGCCGATGTTTGGATTGCTTGGATTTGACTGGGGATACGGATTCGATAACGTGCCGGGAAGATCCGATGCCGCCGGAAGCAGATTCCATATTTCTATTAATCAATCTATTGACTAATTTTACAAACAATTATAATATCAGAAAATTAATATCGTTATTTAATCATAAATACCTTTCAATTATGAAAAAAAACATTTTTATCACCTTATTTGCAATCTTTATGTTTTTGCCTATTTTTGGACAAAAATATGCATATATAGATTCGGAATTCATTTTAAGCAATATGCCGGACTATGTAGAAGCACAGGCCGAATTGGACAGAATTGCCGCTGAATGGCAAAAAGAAATTGAAGTTCAATTCAGAGCCATCGATTCTATGTATAAAAAATACCAAGTAGAACAAATCACACTACCTGATGGCATGAAAAAGAAACGCGAAGAGGCAATTATTGCCGCTGAACAAGAAGCTAAAAACTTGCAAAAGAAAAGATTCGGCAAAGACGGTGACCTTTTCAAAAAAAGAGAAGAATTGGTAAAACCTATTCAAGACCGCGTTTTTACTGCTATTGACGAATACTCAAAAGAAAAAGGATATGCTTTTGTTTTTGATGTTGCCGGTTCAATGACCATCATTTATGCCGACCCCAAATGGGATATTAATGACGCAATCATGCAAAAATTAGGTGTTTCCGTTGAAAAAGAAGAAGATAGTGAAGAATAATTTATAACTCAAACTTTTATAATCAATTATGAAAAAAACATTTTTATTACTTGTCGCTGCTCTTATGTTGAGCACCTTCTCAGTTCAAGCTCAAAAATATGGACATGTGAATTCTCAAGAAATTTTTGAAGCTATGCCCGGAATCGATTCCATTAAAATAAAGCTTGAAAATTTTCAAAATGAACTATTGGAATATCACAATACAATGATGGCTGACTATCAGGCTAAAACCAATAAATTCGACCAAGAAGCAGGTACCATGTCACAAGCCGTTCGTAAACTTCGCGAACAAGAATTGGTGGATTTACGTAACAGAATCGGAGAATTTGAAAATAATGTTCAAAGCGATATGCAGACAAAACAAAATGAACTCATGCTTCCTTTTGAAGAAAAAATTAAACAAGCCATCACAGATGTTTCAAAAGAAAACGGTTTTACCTACATTTTTGAACAAGCAACTTTACTCTATACAGATGGAGGCGAAGACATCACTCCGTTAGTAAAAAAGAAACTTGGTATCTTAAAATAATCTCATTGCAAAAATCATGAAACAGATTAAAAATATCGCTATTTTAATAGTATTGGCACTCGCACTTCTGCCCGCTACCTCCTCGGCCCAAACCAAAGTAAAATTCGGACATTTGAATTATAACGAAGTGCTTTTGTTGATGCCCGGCATTGATACGGCGCAAGCCAATATTAACACATTAAAAACAGAACTTGAAACCGAAGCAGCACAGATGCAGACCGAAATGGAAACTAAATACGAGGAATTTACACGTTTGCAATCTACTTATTCTCAAACTGTTGCAAAATTAAAACAGCAAGAGTTGCAAACGATGTATGAACGTTTAAATAGTTTTTCGGAATCTGCCCAAAACACGCTCCTTGCCAAACAAGCCGAACTCTTGGCACCTATTCAAAAGAAATTAAAAGATGCCATCAGCGAAGTAGCCAAAGAAAATCATTACACATATATATTTGATACAAGTACTCTTTCTTTCTACGCGGAAACCGAAGACATTACTGCTAAAGTAAAACTAAAGTTAGGTATTCAATAGAATTATGTACTTTATTGATTCACACGCACATTTATACAAAGAATATTATCAGGATGATTGGAAAGAAGTCGTTGAACGTTCTATCAACGCCAATGTAGCCAAAGTCATACTTCCCTCCGTTTCTACCCCAACCCTCAACGACATCTTTGACGCTGTTGACAGTTATCCGGCTCATTTATTTTCACTTATCGGTTTACATCCTACGGATGTAGCCGAGAATTATCGTGAAGAATTAGCAATATTGAAAGGTTTTTTACACGATTCCCGGGTGGTAGGCATTGGAGAAATAGGGATGGATTTATACCACGAGACAGACTTTCTGGAAGCACAAAAAGAGTGTTTTTACACACAACTACAATGGGCAAAAGAAACGCAATTCCCACTTTCATTGCATATTAGAAGTGCTTATAACGAATCGTTGGAAATACTTCAACAATTTGACCACTGCGGAATTAAAGGCATTTTGCACTGTTTCTCCGGTGGCATACAAGAAGCGGATTGGGCGGTCAAATTCGGATTTATATTAGGAATCGGTGGAGTGGTCACTTTTAAAAATAATAAACTACAAGATATTGTAAAACATGTTGGTTTAGAGAATATTGCATTGGAAACCGATGCACCTTTTCTCTCCCCTTCACCTTTACGCGGTCAACGAAATGAAAGTGCCAACATTCCCATTATTGCACAAAAAGTGGCTGATATTTTTGAGACTTCCATCGAGAAAGTAGCCGAAGAAACCACCAAAAATGTAGAGAAGATTTTCACTAAAATTTGTTGAACAAATCCTAAAAAGAATTGTTATCTTTGCTAAAATCACAAAATCTAAAATGTTTAACCTATAAAAATAATTATTATGTCAATTAAACTTAAACCATTAGCAGATAGAGTTGTAGTAGAACCTGCTGAAGCTGAACAAAAAACAGCCGGTGGCATCATTATCCCCGATACTGCCAAGGAAAAACCTCAAAAGGGTGTTGTTATTGCTGTAGGTCCCGGCAAAAAAGATGAGCCGATGACTGTGAAAGTTGGAGATACCATTCTTTATGGGAAATATTCAGGTACTGAAATTTCTATTGATGGAAATAATTATCTGATTATGAAAGAGAGTGATATCTACGCAACTATCTAATCTTAATTAAATTAAAAACTAAAAAATAAATTATTATGGCAAAAAATATTGTTTACGATTGGGAAGCACGCGACGGTTTGAAAAAGGGCGTGGACGCATTAGCAAATGCAGTTAAAGTTACTTTGGGACCAAAAGGAAGAAACGTAATCATTGATAAAAAATTCGGTGCTCCACAAATAACGAAAGACGGTGTTACCGTAGCTAAAGAAATCGAATTGAGTGAACCTATCGAAAATATGGGTGCACAAATGGTAAAAGAAGTAGCTTCTAAAACCAATGACCAAGCCGGTGATGGTACCA
>CAYYHC010000112.1:0-7541 GCA_964471715.1 uncultured Lentimicrobiaceae bacterium
ATAGACGCGTGAATAACGATGCAATTATGGTTTTATTATATCGAAAAAAATATTTTTTAAAAAAATATCGAAAAAAGATGTACATTTGCACTCCCTAAAATTTTGCGTAAAGAATGAAAGAAATTGAACTCGAATTTATTAATTTAGACGCTCCACAGCCTCAAAATGAAGTATTTAAGCTCACACTAAAAGAGAAAGAAGGCAATAGGTTTATTACCGTTATCATTGGATTGAATGAAGCAAAAACAATTATTATGGAGGCGCACCACATTAAACTGAAACGACCTTGTGCGCATGATTTATTTATACAATTGTGCAAAAAAACGGGATGTACTTTACAAAAAATGATCATTTCTAACTTTGAAGATGGTATTTATGAGGTTCAAATTGAACTTTTGAAAAGTGATATTCCGATGACGATTGATTCCCGTATTTCGGATGCTGCCATCATTGCCATCAAAGAAAATATCCCTATTTTTATAATGGAAGATATTTTTATTGCCATGAGTCAGCCTCTCAATTCTCAAAATAATAATCCGATGGCGGATTCGATGTGGGAAGTCAGTCAAGACGAAAACGATGATGTAGATTATTTCAGCATCAGTAATAATGACAATGATGATTTGGAAGAGCCGTTGCCAATGGTGGAGGAAGGAATCGATAAAATGGATATTTCCGAACTGGAAATCATGCTCAAAAATGCCATTGCTGTTGAAGATTTTGAATTGGCTGCACAAATTGATGCCGAAATTAATAAAAGGAATACCCATGAAAAATGATTGCGTAAGCCACGAAGGAATTGTAAAAACAATTGATGGTCAAACTATTACTGTTGTGATGACCGTACAATCAGCATGTGCCGCCTGCCATGCGAAAGGAATGTGCGGTGCTTCGGAGCAAAGCAACCGCGCCGTCACCGCTCTCAATCTCAACAACGAAACTTTTGAAATTGGGGAATGCGTCAATGTGGAAATGAAAGAAGAACTCGCCACACAAGCCGTACTTATAGGCTATTTATTCCCTTTTTTAGTATTGATTATTACGTTTTTTGTTATCGGAATCTGGAGTAAAAATGAACTTGTCAATGTGTTGATTGCCCTATCCGCAACCGCCATTTACTACCTGATAATTTGGAAATTCAACAAAAAAATAAGTAAGAAATTCGTTTTTATTGCAACCAAAAAACACAATATATAATATGTCAATCCCTTTTCGACGTCACATTCTTTCCAACGGATTGCGACTTATTGTTCATGAAGACCACACTACCCCATTGGTTTCTTGTAATATTGTGTATAACGTTGGATCGCGCGATGAGCATCCCGACCGCACCGGCATCGCACATCTGTTTGAACACTATATGTTTAGCGGGTCAAAAAATATCAGCAACTACGACTATCATATTCAAAAAATGGGGGCATTCAATAATGCCTACACCTCGCAAGACCACACCCATTTTTATATCACGTTGCCCGCCAATAATTTGGAAACGGCGCTTTGGCTCGAATCAGACCGAATGTTGGAATTGGCATTTAATCCGAAAGAGTTGGAAATTCAAAAACAGGTGGTTATTGAAGAATTTAAAGAGGTTTCCCTGAACCGTCCGTTCGGAGATTTATGGGGACTTTTCAACGATTTTGTTTATGAAAAATATCCTTACAAATGGATGCCTATCGGCAAAGAAATTTCTCATATTCAGAATGTTACGATGGAATATATTAAAGATTTTTACTACCGGTTCTACCGTCCCAATAATGCAGTCATGGTCATTGCCGGAAATATTGATTTTGAACAAACGGTGCGATTGGCAGAAAAATGGTTCGGTGACATTCCGCGTGGCGAGGCGGTAAAGAAGGATTTTCCCGTCGATGCACCCCAAATGCACAATAAAATATTGGAAGTCAAAAGAGAAGCTCCTTATTCTTTGTTGCATAAAGGATGGAAAATGGGAATGCGCTTGGACCCGGATTTTTATGCCTACGACCTGCTTTCCGACATCATCGGCACCGGAAAATCATCTATTTTATATCAAAAATTTGTAACTGACGAACATCTATTCACGGATATTTCCACCTCAATAACCGCCACGGCCGGTCCGGGAATGTTTGTACTCTATGCTCGACCCGCTGACAATGTGGATATTTACGCAGCCAACGACAAATTAAACGAGTTTATTTATCATAACTTGCAATACGGTGATTCTTTAGATGTTGATTTACAAAAAGTTAAAAATAAAAACGAATCACTGCTACTCAATAATAAAATTAAAGTTGACAGTCGTTCCTCTATTTTGGCAATATGCGAAACGATTAGCAAAATTGAAGATTTGGACAACGAAATAGACAGATACCGCAAAGTGACGCCGGAAACGATTCGACGCATTTCGAAAGATCTGCTGCAAGAGAGCAAGGATAATACTTTCATTTACAATGTGGCGGGAAAATAATGTTTCACCCCATTAACCTTTATCAATCTGTTTCGACCCGCAAAAAGCGGGTTGTCGATTTCGTTGGTATTCATTATCTGTGTGGAGTGTTCATTAAGCTGGTTTTGTTAAGGTTTAAAAAGGTAAATCTGTAATAAATTGTTGATTGATTGCGTTTTATTTGGAAATTTTGTATATAAAAGTGAATATCAATAAACAATAAATCGTGAAAAATCGCCTAAATTGTCATAATAATCTTCAAATGATTTTTTACAATAATTTTTTTTTCGTAAAATAGAAGAAGTATATTGAGGATCAATTACATACATGTAATAATAATATTGTCTGACTACCTTTGGCCAAAATTCGGTATCGATAATTGTGCAATCCCGACACATTGAATCCAATTCCAACTGATGCGCATCAATGAATGGGTGAATGGAGTCAAGCATGGAACGGATGTGACGATTGCGCATTACCGTATCGTTTTGAACATGATATTTTATTGCACAAAAGCGGTCATAATAAACGCTCTTCCCATAAGGGTAGAACGTTTTAAATGCATATTCATATTTTTTTGCAATCTCTATTGCCGCATCATATTCTTGAGTAAACGAATAAAAACGTAATAAATAATAGCCTAATTCATCTATATAAGCAGTGTCTTTGGAGATATTTATCACCCGTTTCAATTTTGTAATTCCTTTTTCCAAATGGTTGAGGTTATTATCTTGATCGTATAATTCTATACAATGTCTTGCAAATTCTATGGCATCAAAATACCTGACAGAGCGGTAGGAAAATCGTGGAATTTTTTCTTTTTTGGGAGTACTATTCTCCGACAATTCCCAAGTAACCTCAACTTGGCAAATGCAGTTTGTACAAAGAAATAGAAATGTAAATATACTAATTATTCGGAGTGTATTCATATAATTTAGTTTTGCTTTCCTGCGTAACGGATTTTCATTATTGCTAAATTCGTAAAAATTTGTTTCGTCCACACATTTCTGCGGAATATCAATGGCATTGCCGTAGGTTTTGGGCTTCATTGGGTTTAGGTTATGAAAAAACAAAGGGATTTTTATAGTTATAAAAGGGAATTAGTTGAGAAAGATATGTCTTATGGCATTGGAAGAGGTAATCATTTTTTATATTGCAAACTGTGATAGAAGAGACCTATTAAAGAGAAGAAACGGAGAACTGATAATGTTTTAATGTTTTTTAAAATGTGAAAATATTAAAAAAAAACTTGTTGCAAATATAAGTCATATTTATTATAAATATTCAACTGTATGCAAAAATTCGGTAAATGAATAATAAATTGATTTACAACAATTTACGAATTATCAATTCACTCAGAAGAAACTTATTTCTTTAAAATTTGCCTAATTTTGGACGTTCATCGTCTCAAAATTGCACCGTAAATTTCATTTTTCAATAAAAAAACAAATTATCACGGATATCAAGATTAACGAATAATCCGGACAATCGTAGCAGTTGTTTTCACGCCATCAATGAATTCTTTTTCAAACAACGCTGAACTATTAAAAAGAGAGCATTCTATCAATCGATTTTTTTGCTTGTTTGATCAATTCCTCATCTAAAATCAATTCGGGCTGTTCCGTCAGAAGTGCTTGATAAATATTCTCTAATGTGTTGATTTTCATATATTCGCAGCAGTCACATCCATTTTCTTGTTTGGACAAAACCGGATAAAAAGATTTTTGAGGGTGTTGTTTTTGCATTTCATACAAAATTCCTTTTTCGGTGACAACAATAAATTGTTGTCCGTCGTTTTGTGCCACGAATTTGAGCATGGCAGCGGTAGAACCCACAAAATCAGCCAATTTCAACACCACTTCACGACATTCGGGATGTGCAATAACCAACGCATCGGGATATTGCTGTTTCATTTTTTGCACATCATCCGGTTTAATTTGGTGATGAACGTGACAAGCACCATCCCAAAGCACCATATTTCTTCCCAACTCACGATTAATATATTGCCCCAAGTTTTTATCGGGAGCAAAAATAATTTTTTCGTTTTCAGGAAAAGATTTCACAATTTTCAGCGCATTTCCGGACGTAACAATAATATCGGAAAGGGCTTTCACTCTTGCCGAACAATTTATATAACTCAAGACCGTATAATCGGGATAATTTTTTAAAAAGTCAGCGAATTGTTCATCCGGACAACTGTCTGCCAATGAGCAACCTGCGGACATATCTGGAATTAACACTTTTTTATTGGGATTAAGAATTTTAGCAGTTTCCGCCATAAAATGGACACCTGCAAAAAGAATAATGTCGGCATCGGTAGTAGCCACTTTTTGAGAAAGAGCGAGGCTGTCGCCCACAAAATCTGCAATTTCCTGCACTTCCGGGCGGGTATAATAATGCGCTAAAATAATCGCATTCTTTTCTTTTTTGAGTTGTAAAATCTTATTTTTCATACTGTTAAATCTACAAAAAGGGTATTTTCTATCATTTCACATAATATATGTCCCAACATAATGTGACATTCCTGTATTCTGGGGGTATCGGAAGAGGGAATATTCAGGAGCAATTCGGCATGTTCTTTCAATTTTCCTCCGTCGAAACCGGTCATTGCAACGGTATGAACGCCCATTTTACGTGCTTGTTCAAAAGCCAGAATAATGTTTTCGGAATTGCCGGAAGTAGAAATTCCGACCAGCACATCACCGGATTTCGCCGATCCTTCTATTAACCGTGCATAAACCGTATTAAAGCCAAAATCATTGCTCACGGCAGTCATGTAGGACGAGTTACAATGCAGTGCCTCAGCGTTTAACGGTTTTCTATCCAAATAAAAGCGTCCCGACAATTCGGCAGCGAGATGTTGTGCGTCGGCGGCACTTCCTCCGTTTCCGCAAAAATGAATTTTTCCGCCATCGGTCAACGATTGCGACATCATCTGCGCAGCCTTTTCAACCTTGTTCAACAATTCAATATTCTGCAATAAATTTTGAGTAACCGAAATATGTTCTTGAATTTTTTGACGAATAATCATATCACAACATTTAAAATGCAAAAATACAAGAATTTATCGGTTCATTCCGTAATTTTTTATAATTTTGCAGAACTTTTTTTTAGTCAACCGATTAATGCTAAATAACTTAATATCAAATATTTGTCGATTAGAAATACGGATACTTCCATTGGGAACGATGCCGAATGCTCCCTATATTGACCTATTGACGTTATTATTTTGTATTTCAATATTGATATTAACCCTTGCCATTGCCACCAATCGTCGCAAATTTCATCTTATTTTCCAGTCGCTGTTTTCGCAACGAGTTCGTGCACAATTCAGTAGAGAGATTAAATTGTTTGAAGATTGGATATATCCCATTTTGTTGGTTTATATTTTTTCGGTACAAGCCACGTTTGTATTTCTACTTTTGCAGTATTTTATACCCAATGTCAGCCACTCTTTTCTGCCCATTGCCTTGTACGGAATTTCATTTGGCGTAGTCATCTTAGATTATTTTTTAAAAGAATTGAATGTTGTCATTCTAAGTTATTTATTTGATTATAAAGAAGAAAAAAACTACTTCTATCAAAATAAATTTTTTTATTTGACCATCAATTCCATCGTTCTTCTGCCGATACTGATTGTGGCTTCTTATACCGGATTGAAAGCAATATTATTGTTGTATCTGCTTGTTTTTTTAGCAACTTACTTTTTGATGATCTATAAAACTATTTCATTAAATTCGAAAAAATTGAATCTGTTTCAGTTTTTTTTGTACTTTTGCACACTTGAAATATTGCCTTATCTTATCTTATTAAAAGCACTCCTATCAATTGATAACTTGTTGGTATAAAAGAAAATAAATAAAGTGCCGTATGAAAATAAAAAACATTCTAATTTCCCAAAATGCGCCGGCAGACTTCGAAAAATCCCCTTACGCAGATTTAAAAAAGAAGTACAGTATCAATATTGATTTTTTTAAATTTTTTCAAGTCGAAGGAATTTCTTCGAGAGAATTCCGCGATTCAAAAATCAATATTTTGGAACACACCGCGGTTATTTTTGCCAGCAGAAATGCTATTGATTATTTCTTTAGCTTGGTCAAAGAGTTGCGTTTAGACATTTCGGAAGAGATGAAATATTTCTGCACCACCGATGCCATCGCTTTTTATCTTCAAAAATACATTCAATTCAGAAAACGCAAAATTTTCTTCAACAAGAACAACTCACCCAAAGGGTTATTTGATTTGCTATTGAAAAATGCCGACCACAAATTTCTCATTCCCTGTGGCGCAGACTCATCAAACACTCAATATACCGACTTTTTCAAAGAACACAATATCGCTTATAATCAAGCTGTTATATTCAAAACCGTACCTGCCAATCTAAAAGAATCGGTTGAGATTGACAAATATAATATGATTGTCTTTTTCAGCCCGTTCGGCATACAATCCCTTAAATACAATTTTCCTGAATTTAAGCAAGGTGAAGTTGCCATCGGTGCGTTGGGTGAAAGTGCGGTGGCAGCCATCGAAGCGGAAGGTTTTACCGTACACGTGAAAGCACCTACCAAAGAAACTCCTTCCATCACCGCTGCATTGGATATTTTCTTAAAAGAACATGCCACAAGAAAACGCTAATAATCAATCATTTACTTTCAATAAAAAAGAAAGAATCTGCTCCGACCTCATCATCAAAAACTTGATACAAAAGAAGCAAATTCTGTATTGCTTTCCTTTTCGATGTTATTACAGTTTCTCCGCAACCACCACCGATGGTCCCAATCAGATTTTGATTTCCGTCCCCAAAAGATTATTTAAACACGCTGTGCAACGCAATCGCCTCAAACGGCTCATTCGCGAAGCATATCGACTTCATCATCGCGAGATATTGGACTCATTTACCGCTCAACATCAAGTGCGCGCCGAAATTTTCATTACGTTTATAGGAAAAGAGTTACTGCCATATATTTTCATTGAAAATAAAATAATCGAGGTACTCAATCGTTTATGTATGGTTGATAATTTAAAATGAAGCGTTTTTTCCATTATTTTAGCAAGGGTTTGGCTTATATTTTTATTTTTTTTATAAAAATATACCAATGGACATTGTCCCCGTTTA
>CAYYHC010000113.1:0-7446 GCA_964471715.1 uncultured Lentimicrobiaceae bacterium
ACTTTGGTCATAAAAAATCAACTTTGGAGTGGGGTAGTAAGTCGCATTTTTGTCGTTTTTCATCGTTTTTAAGTCCTGTTCCAAATCGTTTACCTGCCAAGCATATTGAGTAGCTTGTACGGTTTCAAGTGCAAGAGATATTGCGGCTTCGCTCGTAAAAAGTGTACCTGTTGAGGATGTCAAATTACTTACAAACAATCCATTAAGATAGGTGACAACACCATTTTTTTCGTGCAGGATGATGGTCGCACCCAAAATAGGCACGCCATTGCATTGTTGGCAGTATCTGTAGCTCTTATTTCCGTTTTTATGCACAATTTCTTCTTTGAGTACCATGTCTTGCGCGGAGGTTAAACCGAAATAGGAATAGTATTCTTGGAAGAAGTTTTTAGCAGGAATTTGGAAGTTTTCTTTTATCATTATGATTTTTCCATGATTTTTGAACGTTCCGATTTCTTGCATTTTTTGGGGAATATTCGCTTCGGAAAAGCCATTTTTTTGGGCAAAAACGCTCATCCCGAAAAGAATACAAACGATAATAAGGGTAAATTTTTTCATATATTGTGGTTTTATAAAATGGGCTGCAAATATACAGACTTTTTTTTAGTAATGTTAAAAAAAGTGAATAAAATCTTATATCATTTTCGACATTTTTTGTAATAGCTCTATTTCCGATTGCCAAAGTGTTTCATCAGGTGTTTCCAAGATGAAGGGAATGTGTTGAAACCGGTTGTCTTTCATTATTCTTTCAAAAAAATCAATTCCTAAGAGACCTTTGCCGATGCTGTCGTGTCGGTCCACGCGGCTGCCTAATTCCTTTTTGGTGTCATTGAGATGAATGGCTCTTAAATAGTTGATTCCTACAACGTTGTCAAATTCTTGCCACGTCGCTGCATAACCTGTAGTAGTTTTTAGGTCATAACCGGCAGAATAGGTGTGGCAAGTGTCAATACAAATGCCGATGCGACTTTTATCTTCCACTTTGTCGATGATTTGTGCCAAATGGCTAAAACTAAAACCTACGTTGCTGCCCTGTCCGGCGGTATTTTCAATGACTGCCGTAACGCCATTTGTTTGTGATAAAGCCCAATTAATACTGTCGGAAATTTTGGTCAGACAATCATCAATGGTGATGAGTTTCAGGTGACTTCCCGGATGAAAATTCAGCATGTTAACTCCCAATTGCTCACATCGTTGCATTTCATCTAAAAAAGCATCACGCGATTTTTGAAGCAAATCGTTGTCAGGTTGTCCCAAATTGATTAAGTAACTATCATGAGGCAAAATAACATCGGGTGTGTATCCAAATTGGTGGCAGTTCTCTTTAAATTGTTCTATGCTTTTGGGTGTCAGTGGCGCGGATTCCCATTGTCGTTGGTTTTTTGTGAATAGTGCAAAAGCTGTTGCCCCAACTGAATGTGCATTGATAGGTGCATTTTCTACACCGCCGGAAGTACTGACGTGTGGACCAATGTATCTCATTATTTTTGATTTATGTTTAATTCAATTATAGAAAGTAAGTCTCTGACTATCAATGAGGATGCGAATTTACACATTTTTTCGGATGCTTTTATTTCGCTTCCCATTCCGATTGTATTCGACAAAATTCTTTATTATCTTCTTGTGAAAAAATAGATGTTATAAATAGATTTTTCGAAATTCGCTTGGAAATGACACCGTACATATCTCCCAATTTGGCTTGCGAAATATAATTGACAATGGCGTTCTTCAGTCGATAACTCTTTTTAAAAAACAAACTTACCGAATCAACTGCCCATTGAATATAGTGAGAGTTGTTGACGTGCTTGTTCATATCAATATCCGAATTAAGCACGTGACTATACTTGCATTTCCCTGAAATATCAATCTTTTGTACTTTGCCGGGACGTTCGTCAATGGCGGATAAATCTTTAGGATAGACTAAATTTTCATCAAATTGATCTAATTTTTGAATTTTTCCTGTAATGCCATCCAATATTAACCACGTGGATGTCCCTTTTAATAAGAGTTCATTGTTTTCTGTAACTATTTCATAATCACGTGGATTGACCAATAAATCAGGTTTTTTGCCCCAAGTTCTAAGAATAATATTTTCCGACCATTGCGGTAATCGTTGGATTTGTAGTTGGATTTTTGATAATACCCAAAATAAATTTTTCGATTTCAAATGTTGCCAACCGATGTTACATAAGCTTACATGTTCTGATGAAATTTCCTGAATCAGTCCGAATAATCCGGGCATGGACAATTGCATTTCATCATCAATCAAATAGGATTGAACTTTTATTTTACTTTCAAAAATATTTGGATATTGCATTGATCTAATATATTGATAATTAATGGTATAAATTATTAGAAATTAAGGTTGAGGGGGAATGATAACCCGCTTGTCGGTTTTGGCGTAAATATTTATCTTCTCTTTCAGATATTGAATGAACGCATCACGCCATAAGATCGTAGTTTCATCACATTGCAGGATTTGAACGCCATCAATAATATGGTCGCCGTGATTTTTAATAATGAAATCCAAAGTGGCAAAACGGTAAATTCGATTTTCATCAATAGGTTTGCCGGCTACAAGAATCTGGAAAGGACGATTATTGTGGTAGGTGATTTGTACATTTGAGTACGCTTGACATGTGAGTGGTGTAAATTTCTCTAACATTATTTTGACATCACTTCCTTTTACAGATGCTATAACAATGTGATTATCAAATGATAACACTTTGTAAACATCTCCAATAGTAATATTTCCCTGAGGTAAATTGGTTCTAATGCCGCCAAAATTCAGAATTGAAAAATCGATATTATTTCCGTTTATTGATTGAGAAATAGAATCTCCGATAGTAAATAAGGCATCGGTAAGATAGTTTGAAAGAGGACTTTGCGGACGGAAAACTTCTAACATATTTTCGCTGTAGGCTATTTGATCTTTCATTGTTTTGTCATGAATCACTTTGATACTATCAAAATACTGATTCGCTCGAATGTTTTGACTCATAGGGTAGTTTCCATTCAGAGTATCTTTTTGATAAGTTATCTCAAATTGTTTATGTTCTTGAGCAAATAAAATTATTGGTACGAATAGTGCACACAAGCAGAAATACTTAGTTATCTTCATTTTATTTGGTATATCCAACGGGTTGTCCGAGAATAGCTTTTCCGTTAAAGTTTAATAAGTCTTTAATTTTATCGCGATGGATGCTGCCTAATGCTACTGTATTTAGTTGATTGGCAGCGCAATAAAGGTAAACATTTTGGCTTACGTTTCCGCAGTCGGTGGCGCCGTAAAGATTCCGGGCATCTTCGTCCATTCCTTTCATTTTATCATAGTTGGCAACAAAGACTAAAAGGACGGGAGCAGTATTTGCAAATGGTTGCATAGCAACATCTTTTCGATGGTCGCCGGCAATTTTTAAGATCAATTTATTTTGCGAGGCATCATAAAAGAAAACGCCGTTTTCCATATAGACGTAAATGTCAATCTCTTGGCAGTTGCGAGCGGATGGGGCAGTGCGTTTGCCGTCTGCTCTATTAACGCCGTTAGCTGCCCACAGCAAATCTGCTAATTGTTGAGTAGTGAGCATTTTATTAGAAAATTCCCGTGCTGAATGTCGCGCATTTAATGCTTCCATTAACGGCATTCCACCTGTCTTTTGGGGTGTCGGTAAAACAATATCTTGTGCGGATAATTCCGCACAAGATATTAGGGTAATAGTCATCAATAAAAATAATTTATTCATAGAATTATTTTATTTTTCTTCAGTTGGATTTTTTTTGGTGGGTTGTTGTCCGCTTTTGCTGATAGTATCTCTCATTTGAGTATCTGCTTTCAGGTTTTCCAATTTGTAGTAATCCAAAACGCCAAATGTGCCATTGCGGAATGCTTCTGCCAATGCAAGAGGAACTTCCGATTCTGCCAAAATCACTTTAGCGCGGGCTTCCTGTGCTTTGGCTTTCATTTCTTGTTCGGAAGCAACTGCCATTACTCTACGCTCTTCTGCTTTTGCTTGAGCAATATTTTTGTCAGCATTGGCTTGGTCAATTTGCAACATAGCTCCAATGTTTTTACCAACGTCAATATCGGCGATATCGATAGATAAGATTTCAAAGGCAGTTCCCGAATCTAATCCCTTGGTAAGTACAACTTTAGAAATGGAATCCGGATTTTCCAATACGGTTTTGTAGGATGTGGCAGAGCCAATGGCGGTAACGATGCCTTCGCCTACACGGGCGATGATGGTCTCTTCACCGGCTCCACCGACCAATTGGCGAATATTGGTACGAACGGTTACGCGCGCTTTGGCAATAAGCTGAATACCGTCTTTGGCTACGGCTGCTACCGGCGGAGTATTGATAACTTTCGGATTGACAGATGTTTGAATTGCTTCTAAAATGTTACGACCTGCCAAGTCGATAGCGGTTGCCGATTTAAAATCCAACGAAATATTAGCTTTATCTGCCGAAATCAACGCATTGACAACAGGTTTTACAAGACCACCTGCCAGGTAATGAGCCTCCAATTCGTTGCGATTGATCTGAATGCCTGCTTTTGAACCGGTAATCATAGCATTAACGATGATACTTGGTGGTACTTTTCTCCAACGCATCAGAATCAATTGAAGAAGTGATACGTGTACTCCTGATACAAGTGCCGTGAACCAAAGTCCTACCGGTATCATCCATAATAAAAAGAAAAATAGCAACAGACAGCCTACGAAAATGATAATTGTAATGGGTTCCATAATGTTTTATTTATTTAGTTTAACAATAATTTTATTTCCATCTATTTTGATAATAGTAATTTCCTGTTTTTCATCAATAAATTCTTGCCAAGAGGTAACTTCAACCGTTTCTCCATCAAAATAGGCTTTCCCTGATGGAGCCAACCGTGAAAGACTTTTCCCGATGGCACCAATTTTGATTTTGTCGGTATCGAAAATATTCATTTTGCTGTCAATTTGAGTACTCAGCATCAGTTTTCGCCACGTTTTACTTCGGATGGACAGGATTAGTGAGCCAATAACCACCAAGGCAGTAACCCCTAACGTAATATTGCCCGCTAAGCTGCCATACGCAACATACGAAACTATAACTCCGCCTACGATAGACATTATACCCAATATGCCGACTATTCCTCCGGGAATGACTAAAACTTCTAAAACAAGTGCAATTAATCCAAACAGAATTAATAAGATAACAACAGCCCAATTCATATTAAAAATTTTGGCAAAGATACATTTTTTTTTGTTTCCTCAATTCCTATAAAATAAATTAAAATATTTTTAATTATACGCCATATCAAGATAAAAAAGTGTATTTTTGCCGCCTATTGTAATTATGGATGAACATGCGCTTCAGTATTTTCAAATCATTGAAAGACAAAATAAAGAAAAATGAGAAACATTTAATGAGTTTCTTATACGTTGGCACAGTTTTGGCAGCACTCGTCTATTTTTTCTTTGTATCTGACAATAATTTAATGCGCCATAGGCAATTGAATGCAAAAGCCGAACAATTGGAACACGAAATTTTCAAACTTCAAAATTATATTCAAAATTCTTACAGCTATGATGAAATTTCTAACAATCCAAAATTGTTGGAGCAATATGCAAGAGAACAATTGAATATGAAAAAAGCAGATGAAGACGTGTTTATCGTTGAGTATAAGTAAGATGAAAAACATATTGATTATTAACGGTATTAATTTGAGCAGGATAGGAACACGTGAGGTCAATGTGTATGGGTTCGTTGGTTTTGACGAATATTTCGATTCTTTGCAACACAAATTTCCTGATGTTAAATTATCTTGTTTCCAATCTGATAATTTTGATGACATTACTGCCAAACTTCTCGATTCCGATGGTTATGATGGGATCGTTTTAAACGCCGGTGCATTTACGCATACCTCCATTATTTTGTCAGATACTATTAAAACTATTCATACTAAAGTAGTTGAAGTGCACATTTCCAATCTGTTCGGACGGGAACAATATCGGAAAAACTCACTGATTGCAGGTGCTTGCAGCGGTTTTATTTCCGGCTTTGGCCTGAAAGGATACGAATTGGCGATTTTGTCATTTTTAAATTAAACTTTTATTCAACAATATTGTCAATGGCTCGTTACAATATTCTAAACATATAAAACAACAATAAAATTAGAAGAAATGAAAAGAATTATCTATTTATCAATGATTGCTTTACTTTTCGCATCATTCAATCTTCATGCTCAAAACGATAATGGAAAAAAGAACAAAGCTAAAGTTCCTGAAATTACTTTTGAATCGCTGGAACATGATTACGGTAATATTTACAAAGGGGATAATGGCGTTTGTGAGTTCAAATTTAAAAACACCGGTAAAGCGCCACTTGTAATTACTAATGCCAGATCATCTTGCGGTTGCACGGTTCCTGAATGGCCAAGAGAAGAAATCGCTCCCGGCAAAACAAGTGTCATCAAAGTTAAATATGATACCAAGAGATTGGGAACCATCAGCAAAAGTATTACGATAGAATCGAATGCAATTAATAATAATGTGGTTTTGCATATTAAAGGAAATATCGCAGAAGCGCCTACTGAAGCCGCTCCCGAAAATTCTCAAAGTCCTATGATGAAAGCCAATTAATCGTATTATAAACATTAAATCATTATCAAAAATGAAAGCGAAACATACCTTTATTATCTTGGCATTATTTGCTTTTATGGCAACAAGTTATGGTCAGGAAGCCAAAAAAGCTCCGGTAAACGGACCGGAAATTTCGTTTGATAAAACTACTATGGATTTTGGAACACTCAATATTGGCGATGTAAAAGTTGGCGTTTTTACGATTACTAACGTCGGAAATAAACCCCTTATTTTGGATAATGTGGTTTCTAATTGCGATTGTACGGTTTTGGATTGGTCAAGAGCACCGATTATGCCCGGGAAAACTGCCAAAATCAAAGCTACTTATACGGCAAAAACGTCAGGATTAATCAGTAAATGGGTGACGGTAATGTCGAATGCGGAAACAGATAGAGTCATTTTAAAATTAAGAGGAAAGGTCAATTAATAATACATACAGGGGTCGTTTGGTTTTGACAGCATGTATGTGGATTTGTAAGCATGTCGGAGGTTGTGAGACGGTTCCGTTAAAAACTAACTCTCGTAGCCAATAAATGGCAACAATTATGCATTCGCCGCTTAATTGCAGCGAATCTCGAAACCTAATCAAGGATTAGAGTTTTGGGTGCTTCCCCGGAAGCCTCGCCCTCCGGCGCTCGGCAAGAAGTATCATAAAGGGATGGATAGCAAGTATAGGCTTCGATATACAAGCGAAATTTTAGAAGATACGCAATAGGTTGGTTGGTCGCGTGCCTGCCTAAAGCCGACAATTAAACGATGACTAAACATGTAGAAAGCATCTTTGCAGCAAGTTTGGACGCGGGTTCGACTCCCGCCGGCT
>CAYYHC010000114.1:0-7414 GCA_964471715.1 uncultured Lentimicrobiaceae bacterium
CTTTTCCATTTAATAAATTTTTAACCTTTGTCATCCTTTTTTTCCTCTTTTCTTGGCTTCGATGGCAACCGGCAACGCACCTCGCACTGCCTGCAAACTCCCATCTAATGACAATTCCCCCATAATATAATAATCCTCAACAATTTCCGCACCTTTGATTTGCTCCGACGCAATCAAAATACCAATGGCTAAAGTCAAGTCAAAAGCAGAACCCTCCTTTCGTATATCTGCCGGTGCCATATTAATGATAATCTTTTTCCCGGGTATTCTGTAATTATAATTCTTTAAAGCGGAGTCGATTCTATGTTGGCTCTCTTTTACGGCACTATCGGGAAGCCCTACCAAAAAAAAATTAACGCCGGTATCAACATTAACCTCTACAGTGATGGGAACCGCAGCGACTCCCATCAAAGCACAACTAAAAGTTCTTATGAGCATTGCTTATCCTTTTATATTTTTATTGCCGACAAAGATAACATCATTCTTTAAAAAAAACAAGAATGATTTTAAATAAATATCTGATTATCAGTTTATTATAAATTACATTTATTAAGAAAATTATTACAGCAATTAACGGCTGACGCAATAAACGAACAAGGGACAATAACCGCAACACTTTCATCCGACAATTAAATTGAATCAATTTTGGAAGAAAAGAGCAATAGATTTGCAATTTTCGATTGATGGGAAAACCAACATTTATACCATATTGTTTAAACAATTTAATATACGTATTCCGAGTTCTGTTAAAGCATTACCTATTATAATAAGAAAAATAAACGTATATTTGCCGCCGAAATTTTGAAATGATGAGATTCTCACGATTACTCAAATTGTTCTGCTTTTGTTTAATAGGTATTTACGCCAATAACAGCGCTTTTGCCCAGTTTTATAATGGTTCTCAATTATCTTTCGGCAAAAATCGAGTTCAATATCAAGACCAAAATTGGCAATACTATCGTACCAATCAATTTGACGTTTACTTCTATCCCACAGGAAAGGCATTGGCGGAATACACCTTGGCAAAAGTTCCGCAAATGATTGAAGAAGTGGAAAGAATGCTTAATGTGACCACTTCCAAAAAATTACAATTTATCGTCTATAACACACAATCCGACTTTCGTGAATCCAATTTTGCTTACGATAACGACGATTTTTACAACCAAGGCGGCGTTACCAATATCTACGGCACCAAAATTTATCTCTATTTTGATGGAAACCACGCCCATTTCGATAAAATGCTCAAAAGTGGGATAATGAATATTTATGCTCACTTAATTATTGATGGTGAATCGGTTGGTGCCAACATTTCCTCCGAAAGTTTGTTGGAGGTTCCCAATTGGTATTATTCAGGTTTGTCTTCTTATATAGGCGAAAATTGGAACAGCACAATTGATGCGCACGTCAAAAACGGGATATTAACAGAGCGATATGCCGATTTTGAAGAATTGAATCCTGTAGATGCCACCTATGCGGGACACTCTTTCTGGAAATTCATTGTGGACAAATACGGTGAAGATGCCATTCCCGCCATTTTGTATGCGACACGCTCCAACAGAAGCCACAAACGCGGTTTTTATCAAGTAACCGGCGTTCCTTACAAACAACTTCTAATTAATTGGTATAGATATTATTACGTCATTTTCAAGAAAGATATTAGGAGAACAAAACCGGATAGTGAACCGGTCGTTGCCAAACCGAAAAGAAGTAGAAATTATAGTCAATTTCGACTTTCCTCTGATGGAAAGAATTACGCTTTTGTCACTAATGAAGCCGGAAAAGTTATCATTTGGGTGCAAGATGAAACGATGGAAAAACCAAAAAAAATATTTCGAAAATTTCATAAAACCGAAGATAATCCCGACTTGAGTTTTCCACTATTGGCTTGGCATCCCAATAATAAAATGTTGTGTTTTACCATTGAAGATGCCGGTCGCTGTTATTATTATTCATATAATATTGAAACACAGAAGATTGAAAAAAGAATATTGATTGATGTCGAAAAAATTACCGATATTTCTTTTTCCGATGATGGGAAATTGCTCCTATTTTCCGGATTCAAAAATGGGCAATCCGATATCTTTGTATTCAGTTTACGCGCCCGCTCCTACCAAAACCTGACGAACGACTTTTATGACGATTTTGCACCGCGTTTCATTAATCATCACAAACAAATTGTCTTTTCTTCCAACCGCCCGAATAATATCATCAATTCTAAAGAAAACTTTATCAATTTGATGCCGCAAGAGCATTACGATTTGTTTTTGTACAATTATGATCAAAAAAGTGACGAATTAATGCAAGTCACTTACACTCCTTACGCTAATGAAATAGATGCCAGAGAGATAGACGCTCAATCCATTCTTTTTCTAAGTGATGAAAACGGCATTAATAATCGCTTCGTCGCTAAATTTGATAGCGCCATCAGCAAGGTGGATACCATCATTCATTACGCCTATTATGCCAAATCTTCACCGATTACGGACTGTGCTTACAGCATTTTGGAGCAAGATTATGCACAAGACAGACAAGAAATTGCAGAAATTATATTGCATAAAGGTTCCCAAAAGATGTATCGCAAACCGTACGAACTCCCAACTCCCTCCATCCAACTTAAAACGTCGGCTTTTCAATTGCAAATGCAAGAAGAAAAAAGAGTAAAAGACAGTATTGCCAACATAAAAAAAGCGGAAGTAAACTTACTGAAACAACCACACGGATTTTATCAAATTAAGAAAAGCGACATTAATCGTACGCAGATGATTCCCTCGCAATTGCCTGCCGCTGCGACTGATTCGGTAGAGCCATCCGATTCTAATGCCTTTGTACATGCCCCCGCACGGAATTACTATACACAATTTTCTATTAATCAATTGGTTACACAAGCCGATTTCAGCTTTTTGAATACAACCTACCAGCAATTTACGGGAGGCACTTCACCTATATACCTGAATACAGGATTGAACGCACTTATCATGTTTGGTATCAACGATTTATTTGAAGATTACCGCATTACGGGAGGATTTCGCATTTCCTTTGACCTGTTGAGCAATGAATTTATGTTCAGCTATGAAGACTTGTCCAAACGATTAGATCATCAACTGGTTCTATACAGACAAAGCATAAAATCAACGATATCAAATTATTACTATAAGCAGCATTCCAACAGTGTTTTTTACATTATGAAATATCCGTTTGATAAATTCAATAGTTTAAGATTCACATTTACAGGAAGATATGACACATATATAATGGCAGCACTGAATGATTATTCGTTGAAAGCCAAGGATGAGAAGCATGGTTGGGGCGGAATAAAAATGGAATATATTTTCGATTCATCGAAAGAATTATATACGAATTTGTGGCGAGGCACTAAATTGAAGATTTTTGCAGAATACCAGCATCGTATTGATAATGAGCATAAAAATTTATTGGTATTAGGACTGGATGTTCGTAAATCTGTTAAAGTTTACCGAAATATGACATGGGCTACTCGCTTGGCAGCAAGTACCAATTACGGCAGCAGCCGTTTGGTATATTTTATGGGAGGCGTTGACAATTGGGTATTAGCAAAATTTGATAATACCATTTGGGTGGATCAAAGCAAAGAATACGCTTATCAAACTCTTGCGACCAATATGCGCGGATTTAAACAGAACATCCGTAACGGTACTTCTTTTGCATTGTTGAGTACCGAATTGCGAATCCCTTTTGTGCAACTATTGGCTCATAAACAATTATCAAGTTCTATTCTTAACTCATTGCAAATCATTGCATTTGGCGATTTCGGCACTGCATGGACGGGGATAACTCCATACTCGGAAGATAATTGTCTTTACACCCGATATGTTACTTCGGGCGATATTACGGTAAAGGTAAAACGACAAGTGGAACCTTTTATCGGTGGTTTCGGATTAGGATTAAGGGCTAAAATTTTCGGGTATTTTGTGCGGTTGGATTATGCGTGGGGAGTTGAAAACTACAACATCGTCGATAAACGGGGAATGTTCATGCTATCAATCGGATTGGATTTTTAAATTGTAATTCTTTTTGCTTATTACGATTTATCATAGAGGTCATTAATTGATGTCCGGCCCTAAAAAATCAAATTTTATTCTTTAACTTACCTTATAAATCATCCTATTTCAAGAAGAAAATATTCCGAAATATAATTACAATTACAATTTTTATTTTTAAATACCAATTTAAAATATTTATTATCAACAATTTATATTATAAATAATATAGCAGAATCCTTTTTGGAAGAAAATTTAATCAGGCACTCTGTTTATACCAATATTTTTGTATTTTTGTACCCTAAAATTGAAATTGTAATTAAAAAATTATATTATGAAAAAAACAGTTCTATTAGTTATTTTGCTATCGTTGTTTTCGTTCTTATTTGCAGGAAATGTTGTGACTGTAGATAATGCCAAAACGGTATCCAAAAATTTTATTTCTGCCACTTGCTCTTCTCAAAATCTTCAATTCGAGTTGTCGGATTTTACGCTACAACACACTGAATATGATGAAAATGGGGAAGCAGTTTACTATCGTTTTTCGATTGGTGAAGAAGGTTTTATTATCATTTCAGCCACTGATTTGGTATCTCCTGTGTTGGCGTATTCCGTAACTTCCAACTTCGAATCCAATCCTGAAGTTGACGCTATCGTTAAAGGTTACAAAGAACAAATTATCTATGTAAAACAACACAATTCTGTAAATACCGATGCGGCGAAAGAATGGAATTATTTATTAAACAATCAATCTAACACCAGAAGTGTAAGAGCTGATAACTATATTTCCAAAGAAATTGAACCTTTAATCACTACCATTTGGAATCAAACCAAATTTTACAATGCATATTGTCCTTACCATTCTGCGGCAACATCCTCTCAACAATCTTCGTTTGAGTTTGACAACCGCGTTCCTGTAGGTTGTGTAGCTGTAAATATGGGAGTTCTTATGTATTATTATCGTTACCCTGAAGTAGGTGTAGGTGGTGTTTCTTATGTTCCTGTAAGCTATGAATTTGATGAAGAAAACAATCCTACAGATACGTTTACTTATGCTCGTCAGACTGTAAATTTTGGTCAAACCAACTATAACTATAACGCAATGTGCGATAATGTTGACCAATACACCGGTGAGGTTGCTAAACTTTTATGGCATAGTGGCGTTTCCACTTTTATGGGATATAGCCCAACCGGTTCCGGTGCACAATCTGCAAATGCTTTAGAAGCAATGAAATTAAACTGGAAATATAACCAAACTGCTGCAATGGAAAGCAGAACAGGTCACTCAGTTGTAGAATGGGAAAATATTCTTACGAATGAGTTGGATTCTATGCGTCCTCTTTATTATTCTGCAAGTCGTTCAGATGGCGGTCACGCTTTCATTTTAGATGGTTACCAACGTGTTAATCAAATCGATGTTACCATTACCTACACGGATTCTATTATGGAATCTGTTTATGATACCACTTATCAAGACATCTACGATACTACCGGTTACAACGTAACTATCGATACTACTGAAACAACAGATTCTAACGACCTATTCTTACATTGGGATTATATTATTGAAGATGAAGTTATAGTGGATTCAACTGCTATTTACGGAATTGTCACTTTCGATAGTGTTCCTATCACAGTAGTCATTGGAACTCTTACAATTGTTGATACAAATTACATTGCACATTATACTGACTCTACAGTTGTGGCTGATACCGTATTTTTACATAATATGTTCCACGTTAATTGGGGATGGGGCGGTGCAAGTAATGGTTACTTCAGAGTTAGCGGGTCCGGCTATTTATCCGGTTATGCTGAAAACGAAGCTGCTTTTACCAATTTCTATCCTGCCGGTGACATTACCAAACCAACAGAAGGCAATATTCGTATTACCTCTTCTACAGGTTCTATCAGCGACGGTGCCGGTAGCAAAAAATATCAACCTAATACCGATCGCACATGGGTCATCGCTACTCCTGAAGCTACTCGCTACATTTTCGACTTCGCAAAATTGAAAACTGAAGAAGGCGGCGACATCATTAAATTCTACAATGCCGGTACCAATGCAGAAATTGCAAGTTACTCCGGTCATACTATACCTGTCAATCGCGTTATCGATGCTGACAGCGTCCTCATTCGTTTTACTTCAAATGGTAATGACATCGTTGATTATGGATTCGTTATCAACTTTTCTACCGTTATTGGAAATCAATACTGCGCTTTAAACAGCACCAACAGCACCGGCTTAATCACTGACCAAATGGGAAGATTAAGCGATAAAGGCGATAACTTCGAAGATTTTGAAGATGATACCCCATACCGCGCACAATCCGTTTGCAATTGGAGATTCTTCCAAAGTGAACAATATCGCGTTTATTTCTCTGTTGAAAAATTTGAAATGGGCTACGGTGATTTCGTTGATATTTTCGACGTTTCCGTTACCAATAAACCCGTCCTTCTTAGAAGATACGATATCTATAACTTCCCCGACGGAATCCTTACTTGCGACGCAAGAAGAATCAAAGTTACTTTTGTATCCGATAACTGGATCGAAGGAAACGGATTCGAAATGACCTACCAAACCTGCACAGGTATTGATGATAATAGCGGTTTACACAATGTTGCCGTTTATCCAAACCCTGCCAGCGATTATCTCTATATCGACTTAACCAGCGAAGTACAAGGTAACTTGTCACTCAACATTATGGATATGACCGGAAAAGTTGTTTCTACTGAAAATGTTAACTATTTCGGCGACAATTTACACCACAAAATGAACCTCAACAATCTTTCAAAAGGCATTTATATGTTGTCTATTCAAAGTTCTAAAGGCAATGTAGTACGCAAATTTATTGTTGAATAGTCATTTTTCTTTCAACAAAAAGGGGAGCAATAAAATGCTCCCTTTTTTGTTCTCATTCCTTTTTTTTTTCTACTTTTGCAAACCAAAAAAAACAACTGCTAATCTTTTGCAATCTCGCAATTATCAATCAAAAATAAACCTTATGGCAAAATCCAAAAGCAAAAAATCCGGTAAAAAAAATATCAAACTCCGCAAATTTTTTAAAATAGTGGGAATCACCGTTTTAGTATTGTTTGTTCTTAGCATTTTGTTCCCAATTCTCTATCGCTGGGTCAATCCACCGATTACGCCATTGATGGTCATTCGCAAAGTAGCTAATGGCGCAACTATCGAAAAAGAATGGAAAGACTTGGAAGATATTTCTCCCTATATGGTAAATTGCGCGGTAGCTGCTGAGGATAATAACTTTCTGGGGCACAATGGCTTCGATTGGAAAGCCGTGCAAAGGGCAATTGACGAAAACAAAGACGGTAAAAGAGAACGAGGTGCAAGCACCATCTCACAACAAACCGCTAAAAATGTTTTCCTTACTACCCAT
>CAYYHC010000115.1:0-7374 GCA_964471715.1 uncultured Lentimicrobiaceae bacterium
ACTTTTTCAAGATAAGCACCTTGTAATGATATATTTACAAAAAATAAAATAACAAGAAAACTAAGGATTTTTTTCACTTGAGTTGTTTTTTGATGGTTTTAATATTTTTAAAAAGAGACAAATAATCTATTTTAAAATGATTATTGTTCATAGAAAACAGGGAAAGAAATTCCACATTTTTATTTTTTTCAAATAATGTGGAAATCGAAATGTTATTGGTGTAAAATCCCTGATTAACAGCTTCTTGTGTAACATTCTGAATAGCAACTTTATATCCTTTTTCATCTGTAACAATGCCTCCTCTATTCAAAAAAGACGTACCGGCTTCGAATTGCGGTTTAATCAACAGCATCATTTGTCCGTCGGGGAGTAGAAATTGTTTAAAAAAGGGCATCAAATAGGTAAGGGAAATAAAAGAAACATCCGACACAATAAAATCGTATTGTGTCGGATGTATTTCTTGCATGGTAAGTGTTCTAAAATCTTTATTTTCGATTGAAAGAACTTTCGTATTATGTAATAAGCTATCGTGTAACTGATTGGTTCCTACGTCAATAGCGGTTACGTGAGCAGCACCGTGTTGAAGTGCGCAGTCGGTAAAGCCGCCGGTTGAAGCTCCCACATCCAATACCGTTTTATGCTCGAAGTTGAGATTAAAATCGGCGATAGCTTTTTCCAATTTCAGACCACCGCGACTGACATATTTATTGAAAACATCAATAATTTGAATTGAAACGTCATTTTCTACTTCTTTTGACGGTTTATCCACAATGTTACCATTAATAGTGACCGTTCTTTGAATAATAGCATCTTGTGCTTTTTCGCGTGAAGGAAAATAATTCAGTTCGACCAATAATTTGTCAAGTCGGGGCATCTTAAGGGGAAACTATTTTTTTACCGGACAATTTTTCAAAACGGCAACCAAGAAATCCCAGAATTTGCCTACGCTTTCGATGTTTACTCTTTCATCGGGAGAGTGTGGGTGGCAGATGGTAGGTCCGAAGGAAACCATATCCCAATGGGGATAATGAACGCCGAATAAGCCGCATTCCAAACCGGCGTGGATAGCCTTAATTTCAGGAGTTTTGCCGAATTTTTCTTTATAAACGGCAATGGCGGTGTTCAATATTGGAGATTCCATATTGGGTTTCCAGCCCGGGTAAGCACCTGACAATTCGATTTCGGCGCCTGCCAATTCTGCAATAGCAGCCATTTTTTGACCGACGGCTTCTTTGGCAGAATCAACGGAACTACGTAAAAGAGAGGCAATTTCCACTTTTCCGTTTTCTGATTTAACGATAGCGAGGTTGGTGGAAGTTTCTACCAAATTTTCCATTGAGTTGCTCATGCGCATCACACCGTTAGGCAATGCGAAAACAACGTTCAATATTGTTTGGTGGCAGTCGCTGCACATTACTTGAGCAGGAGTGTCGCAAGGAGTTACTTGAATAGTGAAGTCAGGTTCAACGGCTGAGAATTCGTTTTTAATTTCTTGATAGAATTTTTCGCAGAATTGAACGAAGTCTTTTTCTTTGTTTTCGGGAACGGTAACCAATGCGTTGGCTTCGCGCGGGATGGCATTGCGCAAGCTGCCTCCGTTGATATTTGCCATACGGATACCGAATTCTTTCGTTGCTTTTGCCAACAATCTGGTAATGACTTTATTGGCGTTAGCTCTTCCTAAAATAATGTCCATTCCGGAGTGACCGCCTTTGAGACCGGTAATCACTACATTGTAGCCTTTCATATTGGCAGGAGTAGGAACATCTTTATAATCAATCGTCAAAACACCATCCAAACCACCGGCGCAACCTACATACAATTCGCCTTCAGTTTCAGAATCCAAATTAATGAGAATTTCGCCTTTCAGAATGCCTTTTTCCAAATTAAAAGCGCCGGTCATGCCGGTTTCTTCATCAATGGTAAGTAATACTTCAAGTGGACCGTGTTGAAGATCTTTAGCGGTCAAAATGGCTAATGCGGCGGAACCGCCGATGCCGTTGTCGGCGCCTAAAGTGGTACCGTTGGCTCTAACCCAACCATCCTCGCAAATGCGTGGTTCGATAGGATCTGTGGTAAAGTCGTGTTTTTTATCGCTGTTGGCTTGCGGAACCATATCAACGTGACCTTGCAAGATAATCGGAACTCTGTTTTCCATACCCGGCGTAGCAGGTTTACGGAAAATCATATTTCCTATTTCATCTTGTTGATAGTCAATATTATTTTCTTTTGCCCAATTTTTTAACCAAGCCAATAATTTAGCTTCGTGTTTTGAAGGGTGTGGAATTGCACAAATATTGGCAAAGTTATCCCACAATGCTGATGGATACAATTTAGAAAGTGTGCTCATATTTTATTAATTTAAGTTGAACATTAATTAAGTTTCGTGTATCATACCGTCTTTCATCACAATTGTTCTGTCCGACAGTTTAGCCAACTCGGTATTGTGGGTCACCACTACAAAAGTCTGTCCGAATTGATCGCGGAGGTCAAAGAAAAGTTGGTGTAGTTTTCCGGCGTTTTCGGAATCGAGGTTTCCGGAAGGTTCATCGGCGAGAATCACTTTAGGATTATTGATTAAAGCCCTCGCTACGGCGACGCGTTGTTGTTCGCCGCCGGAAAGTTGCGAAGGCTTATGAGATAATCGTTCACTCAGTTTGAGAAAATCCAATAATTCGGTTGCGTGTTTTAGGGCGTTATTTTTCTTTTCGCCGGCTATCAGTGCCGGCAAAGCAACGTTTTCGACCGCTGTAAATTCCGGCAAAAGATGATGGAATTGAAAAACGAAACCGATATTTTGATTACGATAAGTCGCTAATTGATTGTCAGATAGTTTATACAAATCTACATCATCGATGATAACTTTTCCCTCATCGGGTTTATCCAAAGTACCGATAAGATGTAAAAGTGTTGATTTACCGGCTCCGGAAGCACCTACAATACTGATAACTGAGGAGTTGGGGAGTGATAAATCAATACCTTTCAGCACTTCTAAGTTGCCATAACTTTTATGCAGATTTTGTATTTCTATCATTCTTTATTATTCAATGGTCAATAGTAAATCTCCTTCCATAACGGAATCATTGCGTTGTACGCTTATGGAAGCGATGGTACCATCTTTCGGAGCATCAATATTGTTTTCCATTTTCATGGCTTCCAAAAGAATAATATGTTGACCGGCTTTAACTTTGTCACCTTGGCGAACGAAGACATCAAGCACAGTACCCGGGAGTGGAGATTTAACTTGAGTAGTGCCGGCGGGAGCAGTTTGTGCGGGCGGAACGGTAGTGGTAGCAGCGGCGGCTTTAGGTGCGGGCGGTGTAGCCAACTTCACTATTTTGGGTGCAGCAGCCGGGCGTGGAATATTTATATCGGGCATATCCAACTCTACCGTATAGGGAGTCCCATTTAATTCAATTTGTGCTTTATTATCTTCTATATCAATAACATCTACAGAATATTTATTCCCATTGATGTTGAATTTGTAATTTTTCATTGATTTTTATGATTAAATGATTAATTTTTTCTGGGTGATTTTTTAAAAATGAGATTCTTCTGTGCCCAAGGAGAGTAATGTGCAGATGGGCTTTCAATAGTGATAATTTCGCTTTCTTGGTCGTGTTGGCTATTCAAATGAAGATGTAATGCCGTAGTAATGGCAGCAATTTCTTCTCCGTTCAAACTGTCATCTTCTTCTTTGGCAAGGTTAGGTTGAACAGTAGCGGCAGCAGCGACAACGGTTTCTTTTGCCGGTTTCTTTGTTTTAGAAAAACGAGCAAATAGTTTCAACATTACATAAATAATGATAAGAACAGAAAAAACGACTGCCATAGCCATAATGGTTAAGCTGATGCCGTAAGGGTCTGTTTTTGCCAATTTGTCGGCTTTCGATTCGCCGGCAGCAATCTCATTAACAGAGCCGGGAGTAAAATTGCTAAGTACTTTTCTGGTAGTAATGTCACCATCTTTTTCGCATCCGTAAGCAACGGTTTTTTCACATATCTCTTTCGGAAATTGAATAATATCGATGATATTTTTCCCGTTAGAGCTGATCAATGCCACATAATCAGTTTTATAAGGGTCAAAATTTACATGAAAAGTTCCATAAGTAGGGTTGGCATCAAGGTAAAAAACAACGCAGCTTCGTTGTTGAATAGCCGTTAGCGGGTCCCCTTTCGGAATGGCATACCATTGTCGTTTTAATTTTTCGGCAACGGCATCGTTGTCAATTTGGGAAATACCGGTCGTATCATTGGTAAGATAACATCCTCCCACGTTGACGGTATTGTAAGCAGTATTGAAAATCTCAACCCACGGAACATGTCTGCCGTATTCATCGACATAGTTCGTATCATTTTTGATTAAGATTTCATTCAATCGCAAGTCGGTAATTTGTTGTGCAGAAACGTTAAAGCAAGTAACAGCTGCGACAATCAATATTAGACCTATATGTTTTAATTTATTCATTTTATGTTCGATGTAATTAATTAATGAAGAATTATAAAGGTAAGTTGTCGTGTTTTTTAGCCGGATTTTCCAATCTCTTTGTGCGTAAAGATTCTAAAGCACGAATAACTCTGAAACGGGTGTTGCGAGGTTCGATCACGTCGTCAATATAACCGTATTTGGCAGCTACATAAGGGTTGGAGAAAGCGTTAGTATATTCAACTTCTTTTTCTGACATATATTCGGCTTTCTTATCGGGTTCTTCAATATTTTTAATTTCTTTGCTGTATAAGATTTCCACTGCACCTTTTCCGCCCATAACTGCAATTTCAGCGGTCGGCCAGGCGTAGTTGATATCGCCGCGCAAATGTTTGGAACTCATTACGCAATAAGCACCGCCGTAGTTTTTACGAAGAATAACGGTAACTTTTGGAACGGTAGCTTCGCCGTAAGCGTAAAGTAATTTGGCGCCGTGTAAGATGATACCGCCATATTCTTGACCTGTTCCGGGTAAAAATCCGGGAACATCTACCAATGTTACCAACGGAATATTGAAAGCATCGCAGAAACGAACGAAACGAGCGCCCTTGCGAGAAGCGTTGATGTCTAATACACCTGCCAAAACTTGAGGCTGATTAGCAACAATACCCACCGACATTCCATTAAATCGTGCAAAACCGACTACGATATTGCGGGCATAGTTGGCATGTACTTCCAAAAATTCACCATTATCCACAATTCCGTTAATCACGGTTTTTACATCATAAGGTTTATTTGGATTATCAGGAATGATCTGGTTTAAAGAATCTTCCAATCTGTTAATAGGATCTTCGCAAGCGATGGTTGGTGCTTCTTCCATATTATTGGAAGGCAAATAGCTAATCAACTGACGAAGCATGGCAATGCCTTCTTCTTCGTTGTCAACAGCAAAATGAGCCACACCCGATTTGGTGGAATGGACGGATGCTCCACCCAAATCCTCTACAGTAACAGTTTCATTAGTAACGGTTTTTACCACTTTAGGACCGGTAACAAACATATAACTTGTGTTTTTGGTCATCATGATGAAGTCGGTCAAAGCAGGAGAATAAACTGCTCCGCCGGCGCATGGTCCAAAAATGGCAGATATTTGTGGAACGACACCTGAAGCCAAGATATTTCTTTGGAATATTTCGGCATAACCTGCCAAACTATTCACACCTTCTTGGATACGTGCTCCACCTGAATCGTTGAATCCGATAACCGGTGCACCCATCTTCATTGCTTGATCCATCACTTTGCAAATCTTGTTTGCCACTGTTTCTGAAAGTGAACCTCCAAAAACTGTAAAGTCTTGTGAATAAACATATACTAATCTTCCTTCAACAGTACCATAGCCTGTGATTACGCCATCTGAAAGATATTTTTCTTTTTCTAATCCAAAATTAGTGCATCGATGAGTCGCAAACATGTCAAATTCTTCGAAACTTCCTTCATCCAAGAACATTAAAATGCGTTCTCGTGCCGTAAATTTCCCTTGGGAATGTTGCTTTTCGATGCGCTTTTCGCCACCTGCAACGCGAGCTTTCTCTCTTAGTTCCAAAAGCTCATTAATCTTGTCTTGCATTGTCATAATTTGTGTGTCGTTTTATTGTTTTTATATGTATAACTCATTAAAATATATATACTATAATTTTCCCTTTTTTTGCCCCTAATTTACGGCTGCAAAGATACATTTTTTTGTTGCAAAAAAGTTTACCCTATCAAAAAAAATATCGCTATTTTTGCACACCGATTTTTAATACATGCAAGAATTATATTTGTTTAATATTCAACTCATTTACTACTTAATTGCCTTGGCTTTTATTCTTCCAAAAATCCCGGTTGTAGGTAAATTTTTCAATATCATCAACACTCTCATCCACGAATTTGGTCATGCTTTTGTCGCTTTGATACTTCAAGGAGAGGTCAAAAAGATTCAAATTTTAAGCGATACCTCCGGCGTTACTCAAACAAAATCCAAATCGGCAGTGACCGCTTTCTTTGTCAGCATTGCCGGCTATCCCTTCGCGTCCGCCACGGCTTTTTTTTGCTTTTTTCTCTTGTCTGTCGGCTATGAACAATGGATTGTTTACGGACTCTCCATCCTTTTTCTGTTTATGCTAATTCTTTGGATAAGAAACCTTTACGGACTAATTTGGATATTACTTTTTGTCGCGATTAACGGTTGGCTTTTTTACGTCAACAATCCGGTTTATACGTTGGTGGCTGCTTGGTTTTACGCTTTGATGGTTCTTTGGGAATCGGTCTATTCGGCTTTAGTTTTATTGTATTTGTCGGTTACCAACTCTGCCGCTGCAGGTGATGCCGCCAATTTAGAAAAGCAAACGCATATTCCGGCTTTCTTCTGGGCATTGCTTTTCTCTGCCTTCGCCGGTTGGATGGCTTACAAAGCTTGTACCCTGCCCGACGGAATCGTCAAATTAATTGCCGGATGATTGTGAGCGAAAACGTCTCCACTTTCAAAAATAATACATCTTTCCCAAAGTCGTATTAGCGACGAAAACATTATAGCGGAATAAAAATATTTTAACCTAAAACTTCTCAATCTGCAGTCTAAAAATTCTTAATAATTACGAAGCAGTTCGATTTCATCATTCAATTTTCTACTATAAAAAACTACAAGTACAAATAAAAAATTCTCTTGCATCTTCCACGATAAAAACCTGAATACCCTCAATATTATTTAACGATTTTTATTACCAATTCAATAGAAATTGCTACAATAATGCATTAGCTGCCAAACTACTCATCATGGCAAACTATAAAAAATAATTTTAGTATAACCCGACGTAACCAAAGCATTTAATTAATTGATCATACTAATAACAGATTTTCTTATTTTTTCAATATTCTAATAATCAATAATTTACCAACAAAAAATATTTT
>CAYYHC010000116.1:0-7297 GCA_964471715.1 uncultured Lentimicrobiaceae bacterium
AAATGGACGACGGAATAAATAAACGAACAGTTTCCTTGAATAGACCTTATTATGGACTACACATACCCCCTGGAATCTGGGCTGCTGAAAAAGGATTTTCATCAGGGTCGGTTTGCTTGGTTTTAACATCCCACAAGTACAATGAATTAGATTACATAAGGGAATATCCGCATTTTAAAGACTTTATAAAATGATACATCCAACTGCTGAAGTTCAAACAAAAGACATAGGTGAAGGAACCACAATTTGGCAATATAGTGTAGTATTAAAAAATGCCAAAATCGGCAAGAATTGCAACATTAATTTTAATGTGTTTATCGAAAACGATGTTATTATTGGTGATAATGTAACTGTAAAAAGTGGTGTTCAAATCTGGGACGGTTTACGAATTTCAAACAATGTCTTCATTGGGCCTAATGTTACATTTACCAACGATTTTGCTCCCCGTTCCAAACAATATCCCGATCGGTTTTTAGAAACAACCATTGAAGAAGGAGCAAGTATTGGTGCAAACTCAACTATTATTGGAGGTATAACTATTGGCAAATACGCCCTCATTGGGGTAGGCAGTGTAGTAACGAAAAACATCCCTCCGTACACATTGTGGTATGGCAATCCTGCTCAAAAAAAAGGGAATGTATGCAAATGCGGCAATAAATTAAACGAATTGTTGTTTTGCGAAAAATGCCAAAAGAATTACGTACAATGCAACAATGAATTTTTTGAACAATGATCAAATTTCTCTACCTTAAAGCAATAAACGATAGCATTTAATCCAAACTTGCTAATTAAAAAAAACGTAATTTAGATTCCGACTGGTTCTTATTGGGCAAACACCACGAAACAATGCACACAAAAAAAAATCATAACTTTGTAAAAAAATGTAAAGGATGCTTGCTCCGAAAAATATGGAATATTGGTTAATTAAGTTAGTAACTTTCTAAGGATATATTTCTACAACAACTTATACTAATAGTTATGTTACTTCAAATTGAAAAAAAAGGAACTCGTTGGGTAATCACCAATAATCCGCCAATTAAGCATAGAAAGTTTTCGGTTCAGATAGACGAAAAAGACATCACTGATATGAATACAACTCAACAAAACCAGTCTGAACTACCCGAAAACATAAATGAATTACTTGAAATGAGGAAAAAATATCCTCAGTTACATGCTATTGATAAACTCATTTCAAAATGGATGATTGGCTCTAATGATGATGAATTATTAGACGAATACTTTAAACAAAGAGCAGAAGATGAAGGTATTATTTGATGTAAACATGGTACTCGATGTGGCATTCGTACAACGAAATAATAGGTGTGCCGATTCGATGAAAGCTTTTGCTTGGTTAAAGGATCAGAACGAAGATATCTACCTGGCAACTTCGGCTATTCCTACAATTGACTATTTGGTCGGTATGTATTTAAAAAAATTGGAACCCGAATTAGTTGAAGATTCAACGAGTGCCAAGAAAGAAATACTTCAAAATATATACTCAAATTACAAATTGGTTAAAACCCCGGCTTATGCTGAATTAGATTTAGCCGATACTGAAGATTCATTGATCATTGCTTCTGCAAAAACACTTGGCTGCCATACAACGGTTCTAACTTGGGATAAAGCAATGATTACCCGTTACCCAGATATAGCCCAGACGCCACTCGATTTTTTTAATAAAATAAATTCACCCGAAAATAAAAATGTACTATTTCTTGATCTTAAGGCAATCAACGACTCTTTTGAACCCAAAATAGAACAGGCCATCGACCGTGTGTTCACAAGTGGTTGGTATCTCCTTGGCAACGAAGTAAAAGCTTTTGAACAGGAATATGCTTCATACATTGGCACCAACCATTGCATAGGTGTAGCCAATGGATTGGATGCTTTGCGACTAATTATGAAAGCCTATATTGAAATGGGCATGATGAAAGAAGGTGATGAAATTATTGTACCTGCCAACACCTATATTGCCTCCATATTGGCAATTTCCGACAACCGATTAAAACCAGTATTGGTAGAACCCAACATTGACACCTACCAAATAGACGATCGGTTGATTGAACAAGCCATTACACCACGCACCAAAGCCATTATGATTGTGCACCTTTACGGGCAATGTGCCTACACCGAGCGCATTGGTGACTTGTGCAAAAAATACAGCCTGAAATTGATTGAAGACAACGCCCAAGCCAATGGATGTGTATATACCCCCCAACCCCGTTCGGCTGAGCTCACGTCGAAGCCTAAAGGGGGAGTTAGGACTGGTTCACTTGGCGATGCAGCTGGTCATTCGTTTTATCCCGGTAAAAATCTTGGTTGTTTGGGCGATGGCGGAGCCGTAACAACAAATAATGACGAATTAGCAGCAGTAATACGCTCGTTGGCCAATTATGGGTCGGGTAAAAAATATGTATTCGATTACCAAGGCCTCAACTCCAGATTGGACGAAATACAAGCTGCAATGTTGCGCGAGAAACTGCCCCGCCTCGATGCCGACAACCAACGCCGCCGCGAAATAGCCCAATACTATTGTGAAAACATCAAAAATCCAGAGATTATTTTACCTGTTATTGATAATAAATCATCAATAATAAATAATAAATCCATGGTTTGGCATTTGTTTGTTATTCTTTGCAAGAACCGCGACACACTACAGCAACACCTTGCCCACAACGGCATTCAAACTCTTATTCACTATCCCATTCCACCACACAAACAGCAGGCTTATGCAGCATGGAATAGCTTGAGCTATCCTATTACCGAACAAATCCATAATGAGGAATTGAGTTTGCCTATGAGTCCGGTAATGACTGATGAAGAAGTAGAAAAAGTGGTAGAAATAATAAAGAAGTTTCCCCTTTAGGGGACTAAGGGGTATATGTCCGAACAACAATCATCCTACCGCCAAATAATGAAAGCGACCTCCATTTTTGGAGGTGTTCAGGTTTTTAATATACTGATTCAAATAATCCGTTCTAAAGTTATTGCAATTCTTTTAGGACCCACAGGTATGGGAATCATGGGGTTGCTTACATCTACCACTGGGTTGATTACCAGTATTACAAACTTTGGTCTTGGAACCAGTGGTGTAAAAAATATTGCAGAAGCTCACAGTAAAGGTAATCCAGCAAAAATTGCCCATACCCTTGCGGTATTCAAAAATTTGATTTGGTACACTGGTGTTTTGGGTGTAATTGTCTGTTTGTGTCTTTCACCTTGGTTAAGCCAGTTAACCTTTGGTAATAGAGATTATAACTTGGCTTTTGTTTGGTTATCGGTAACCTTGTTGTTCTCTCAATTAAGCTCTGGTCAGTTGGTCATACTCCAGGGATTTCGACAATTAAAATACCTAGCCAAAGCCAATGTATTAGGTAGTGCACTTGGGCTGATTATTACTTTACCGCTATATTATATTTATAAAATTGATGGTATTGTTCCTGGCATAATAGGATCATCGGTAGCAACACTTTTACTCGCGTGGTTCTACGCCAATAAACTGAATACCCAAAAGGCCACGGTTACAAGAAAGGAAACCGTTAAAGAAGGAAAAGAAATGCTCAAAATGGGCTTCCTGATCAGTCTGAGCGGATTATTAACAGTAGGAGCATCTTACATTATAAGAGTATATATAAACAAAACTGGAGGTACCGATCAGGTTGGTTTGTACACCGCAGGATTTGCCATTATCAATAATTATGTGGGACTGATTTTTAACGCGATGGCCACCGATTACTATCCTCGCTTATCGGCAATAGCACACGACAATAAACTTTGCCAAAAGACAATAAATCAACAAGCGGAGATTGCCATTTTAATTTTGGCACCTATCCTGATGATTTTTTTTGTATTTATTGATTGGGCTGTCATATTATTGTATTCTAAGCAATTTTTGGCAATTAATGTAATGATTTACTGGGCTGCTTTAGGCATGTTTTTTAAAGCTGCTAGTTGGTCAATTGCCTTCATTTTTCTTGCAAAAGGCACCAGTAAACTCTTTTTCTGGAATGAATTGACCGCAAATATATATGTTCTCACTCTTAATATTTTTGGATATCAAATATGGGGGTTAACTGGACTGGGAATATCATTTATGGTTGCCTATTTTGTTTACCTTGTTCAAGTATTTTTAATCAGTAAGAAATATTTTAAATTTTCATTTGAAAAGGAATTTGTCAAATTATTTTGCATTCAATTCATACTTGCAATAATCTGCTTCCTTATTATCAGCTTTATTCCAAAACCTTATACTTATATTATAGGAACTATTTTAGTTGGAATTTCTGGATGGTTTTCTGTGAGAGAGTTGGATAAAAGATTAAATCTTAAACAAATATTACTTAAATTTCAAAAACATTAATCAATTTAATTAAAATAGAAAGTAATCCACAAAATATGCACAAAGACAACCCATTGGTTTCCATTATAGTAATCACTTACAATTCCTCAAAATTTGTACTGGAAACACTTGAAAGTGCAAAAAGACAAACTTATGCGAATATTGAATTAATAGTAAGTGATGATTGTTCAGTAGACAATACGGTTGAGATTTGTAGAGCTTGGATCGATGAGAATAAAGAAAGGTTCATTAGAACTGAACTAATTACTGCAAAAAGAAACACTGGGATAACAGCTAATTGTAATAGAGGACTGCTTATCGCAAATGGGGAATGGTTAAAATATATTGCAGGGGATGATATTCTAATCGATAATTGTATTTCACTTTATATTGACTTTATTCTGTTGCATAAAAAACCAATGATTATTCATTCAAGTTTATTGTCATTAGATCAAGATGATGAAATTAAAATTGTTAAACAGCGAGAAGAAATATTAAATTCTTCATATAATAGGCAATACAAATATTTATTGAAAGACAATTGGATAAATGCACCAACTGCTTTCATCAATAGAAATATGTTATTACAAAAGAAAGGTTTTAATGTAAAATATGGTATGATTGAAGATTATCCTTTATGGATTAAACTATTTCAGGATAAAATTCAATTTGGCTACTTAGATGAACCGACAGTTATTTATAGGAAAACACCCACTTCCTTGACAAATAATATGTTTGGTTCAACAAGAAAACGTTATATTATTTCTTTACTAAGAGTCTATCGTGATTTAATTTATATTGAACTATTGAAGAATGGCCAACTTATTACATATATGAATCTTAAGTTGGATCATATTGTATTAAAAAATAAAATTTTAAACAAAAAGAATTTTTATTTTCTCCTTTACTTAAAACCATCAAATATCACAAAATATCTTCATAAATAACTATGGAAAATAAATCAATTGCTATTCTTTATATATGCACTGGAAAATACAGTGTGTTTTGGAAAGATTTCTATGTAAGTGCTGAAAAATTTTTATTAAAAGATTTTGACAAACATTATTTTGTATTTACTAATGACGAAGAATTAAAAAGAAATTCTAACAAGAATATTACAGTGATACATCAAGACCAATTGGGTTGGCCTTATGATACATTAAAAAGATTTCATATGTTTTCGTTAGTGATAGATGAATTGAAAAAATTTGATTTTATTTTTTTTATAAATGCAAATACCGAAATACTAACTACTATTGGCAGCGAAATACTGCCAAGTAATGAAAATCAAATAGTTGCATGTCTTCATCCTGGCTATCACAATTCACCTCCAAGTAAGTTCCCTTATGAAAAAAATAAAAAATCGCTGGCTTATATTCCAAAGAAAGAGGGAAAACATTATTTTGCCGGAGGACTAAATGGTGGAACATCTAATTCGTATATTAGACTTATAACTGAATTGAAGAATAACATCGATAAAGATTTACTTACGGGAACAATTGCTGTTTGGCATGATGAGTCACACATAAATAAATATCTTTCAAATTATAACGACATTAAAATACTTGATTCAGGATATCTTTTCCCAGAAGGTTGGAATATTCCATTTGAAAAAAAGATAGTAGTAAAAAATAAAGCGAACTACGGTGGTCACAACTTGTTACGAAACATCCCCATAGAAAAAACAAAAAATATTAATTCATTAATGCAAAGAATATGGCGATTACTAAAACAGTAGTCTCAATCATTTTATTATATCTTGGATTATTATCAATAAATTTTTCTTTTTTCCCATTGGGACCAAGAACAATATATTCAATACTAGCACTGTTTTTAATTCTAAAATCAAAACAACTTAATTTATTTTTTAAATCCAGTGGAATAGTAAATAGTTTTGGTTATCTATTTATATGGGGAGGTTTATCTTTAATATCAGTCACTATTTATGGAACAAAAGACTTCTATTTTATTTCTTTTATAATAAGCCAGTTGAACTCTTTACTTTCAAGTCTATTCTTAGCTTATGTTCTTTACTTCAAATTCAAATATAATTCAGATAAAATAATAGACCTTGCTATCGTTTCGATATTTATTTTTGAAATATCTGGCATACTAATGTTTGCATTTCCTGATTTTAAAGATTTAATTTTATCAATTACGGTTAGGTCTTCAAATTACGAACAAGAATTTCTGAATAACACTGGATTTAGATTAATTGGATTTTGGTGCAGGCGTAGTGAGCGGGTTAGGTTTAATTTTGCTGTCATCTAGATTAACATCAAAACTAGATTATAAGGTGTCGTATGCACTCTATATTTTGGTATATATTACAGTTTTATTTAGTGGCCTTTTAGCTTCGAGAACAACATTGATAGGATTTTTCATTAGTATATTCATTTTAATTTTTAATACTAATTCTTTTAGAATAAAGCGTTTGATTCCAATTACTGGTATATTGCTAATTCTATTTTGGATAGCAATGTATATGATATCTAATAGCGAAAAAATGAATATTACTCATATTACCAGATTTGGATTTGAATATTATTATAATTTCATAGAAACAGGGAAGATACAAACTTCTTCTTCAGAAAATTTGATGGAAATGATAAAATTTCCAAAATCATTTTACACATATATACTTGGAGATGGTTATTTTGTTGATCCAACTACTTCATTTTTTTATCAAGGAACTGATATTGGTTACTTAAGGATAATTTATTATTCTGGCGTTTTCGCCCTAATCTCAATTATGATATACTATTATAAACTATTCTACTCAAAATGGTTATTGATGAACAATAAGAAAATAATCATCAACTCTCTCTTTTTGTATTTTATTGTTTTATATTTTAAAGGATTAACAGATTTTAATGATTTTATGTTTTTATTCTTAATAGTAAGTTATTACGAACAATCTGAAAATATTCAACAAAATGATGCTGAATTACACGAAAA
>CAYYHC010000117.1:0-7217 GCA_964471715.1 uncultured Lentimicrobiaceae bacterium
TATCTTGGTAAAACAGGCTACGACCAATCGTATCTTATTAAAAAAGATAGATTTGACAACCCGCACATTTTTGGGCAAACCAATGCGTCCGGTAATAGCTGGATTCAGAATGCCAATTGGTTTGTGCCGAGCGGCGGACAATTTTTAATCAAACTCACACCTACATTGGATAGCACGATTTGGTCAACGGCTTTCGGAACGGGACATGGTGGTTTGGATATTTCTCCCACTGCCTTGTTAGTGGATTTGTGCAACAATATTTATATGTCGGGGTGGGGAAGTCCCATTACCAACGGTGGGCAGGGCGGTACGTCGGGATTGCCCGTGACCAATGACGCTTTTCAATTGACGACCGACAACAACGATTATTACTTTATATGTATCAGCGACGATGCTTCCGCATTGGTTTATGCTACCTATTTCGGAAGTCCTAATGCGCGCGAGCACGTGGATGGCGGAACAAGCAGATTCGATAACAAAGGTCGTATCTATCAAGCGGTATGCGCCGGCTGTATGGGATATGACGATTTCCCGACTACCCAGGGGGCTTGGTCGGAAGTCAACAATAGCACCAATTGCAATATTGGTGTCATCAAATTTGACTTCAATCTGCCCGCTGTCGTTGCGGATTTCCATATTCCCAATACCGTTTGTGCGCCTATTGATCTCGGTTTCCAAAATACCTCACAGCGTATCAGCGATTCCACTAATTTTTTCTGGGATTTTGGCGACGGAACTACATCCACTGCCGACAGCCCTATTCATCGATACACAGAATCAGGGACTTACACCATTACTTTGATCGCGCAGGATTTGGGAAGTTGCAATTTCGCCGATACTATTTCTCGAAATATCGTCGTCCTTTCTAATTCCAACAGCGTCATTGACAGTGTCTCTATTTGCAACGGCGATTTCGTGCAAATAGGCATCCCGCCTTCCGGCAACGAAAGCATTACTTATGAATGGACGCCGCAAACAGACTTGAGTAATCCATTTATCTCCAATCCTATTGCATCTCCATCTTTTACAACATCTTATATGCTTTTTGTTTCGGATGGAATTTGCATTGACACTATTTCTCAAGTGGTCAATGTGGAACATTTAACCGTTGATGCCGGTAACAACGCAACCATCTGTTTGGGACATTCCATCAATCTTGAACCGAGTATTTCAGGTGATGCCGTTCACTATTATTGGTATGATCATCCGCAAATGCAATCGCGCATCAATTCCGACATTACGAATCCGAATTTAAACATCAGTCCGACTCTAACCGCTACATACTATTTGCGTGTAGAAGGAAATTACTGCGAAGCGTGGGATAGTGTTACCGTTCAGGTTTCTTATGTGGAGTTACTCCCGCCCGATGAATATATTGTTTGCTATCAAGATAGTATTGTTATTGGCATTGAGCCGACCAACACCGGGACTTATAGTTATGATTGGCAACCTGCAGCTACGATTTTGAGCGGTCATCATACACAAAATCCGTTAGTGATGCCGTTGGTCAATACCATTTATACTGTTGTTGTTACCAATGAATTCGGTTGCATGGCGGTGGCAGATGTGTCGGTCATCATTAAACAATATCAGTCTAATCCGCAAGTGTCGATGCCTACTTGTTTTGGTAGTTCTAACGGACGAATCACGCTGTCGGTTACCGGTGGCACCTCGCCCTATTATTACGATTGGTCTAACGGATCTACTTCATCTGCTTTATTGAATCTTGACGCCGGTGTCTATTCGGTGACCATTACTGATGCCACAGGATGTAGCGGAATAGATAGTTTTCGATTAGTTCAGCCAACGGAAGTCGTTGTCAATATGATAGATAGTCAAAATGTTTTATGTGATCAAATCTGTAATGGTTCGCTAACGGTTGCTGCCACCGGCGGCACTTCGCCCTATTCTTATCAGTGGGTTCACGGCGCTGTCGGCAATGTTGCGGATAGCTTGTGCGGTGGAAGTTACACCGTTGTAGTGACTGATGCCCACAATTGCTTCACCTCTTCTATTTTCACCATTACCGATACTTCCAATTATGAAATACCGTATCAAATTACTCCGATTTCTTGTTACGGTGATTGTGATGCCGCCATTTTTCTTCAGCCCGATTTCGGACAATACGACTATCAACTCACTTGGAATGATACTGTTTTTCAGGATTCTATTGTGGATTTGTGTGCCGGCAATTATCACGCTTATGCCGAAGTGGAAAATGGATGTCGTTATCATTTGTATTTGCAGATTCAGGAACCTAATCCTCTGATTTTTAATAATATTTATGCCGTTTCGCCTTCTTGTTATGGTGATTCCGATGGTACAATTTACATGAGTCTTGACGGTGGCACTTTGCCCTATTTCTATTTCGTCAACAGTATGCCGGCGTCTTCTGAAATTAACAATCTTCTCCCCGGCGAGTACATTATTGTTGTGGAAGATAGCAACCATTGTCAAGTTGATACCACTGTTGTCATTTTGCCGACTGAGTTGCTTGCCCTTTCCGAGCAGCATTTTTCACCGCCTTGTCCCGAAAAGTGTTTGGGCAACATTCTTGTTTTCGTTCAGGGGGGTACGATTCCGTATCGTTATTTATGGAATAATGGGCATAGTACGCAACAAATCAGTAACTTGTGTGCCGGAACTTACACTGTCACGGTCAGCGATCGTTACCAATGTATGGCGCAACTCACGATAGAGTTGGTGGATTCATCTCATTTTAGTACCGAAATTTATGCGTGGAGTGATGCCGACACTCTTTTTGCAGGCGAAAGTACCGAACTGCATTCCACCGAGTTGCCGGCTCCGTTCAGCTATCAGTGGAGTCCTGAAACGGGAATACAATCGCCGAATGCGGCTAATACAAATGTAGTTCCTTTATCTACAACTAATTATGTGATAATTGTTACCGATGAATACGGTTGTACGAAAACCGATACGGTACGCATCATCGTGAACGACATCATTTGTGAAGAGCCGTATGTTTTTATTCCGAATGCTTTTTCCCCTAATGGAGATGGTAAAAACGACTTCTTGTACGTGCGGGGGGAGGTAATTATCAGTATTAAGTTGGAAATATTTGACCGATGGGGTGAGAAAGTTTTTCAGACTTCCGATTTGGATATGGGCTGGGACGGCACCTATCGCGGGCAGCCTTGTGAGCCGGGCGTGTATGACTACTATTTGGAAGTTGTTTGTTTGGGGCAGAAGCAATTCTTCAAAAAGGGGAATGTGACCTTGTTGAGGTAGCGTGGTACCATACATTACATTTATCTATCTTCGTTTCCCATTTATCGATAGCGGAGCATGCTCCACTATCTGACATCCCCCAAGTCGATTGTTCGTTGCAAATTATACAATAAATAATTACAAAACAAGGTTATTAAACGCTAAAGCACAGCACTTTTAGCTTTAGTAAAATAATATTACGTTTTTAATCTAAATTTTGTATTTATTTTTTTAATCGAAAAACTATTTTTGTATCTTTGCTGCGCAATATCCGAAATGGAATTTGGAAATAACACTTGAATAAGTAGTTGATATTATGGAAAATAGAAAAAAAAAGAATGTATTTTATTTATGCAGCTTGCTTCTATTTGTCTGTTTTATTTTCTTTAAAATGGAAACCAACCAAGCCGATATTAAAATTCTCGGCAGTAGTGATTCCTCAACCATTACTGAAGAACAACAAGATATTGCCAATACATTTTCCGTTTACAAAGAAGGCTTGCCCGGTGCGGTTTGTTCCACGCAAACCATTTCCCTTGCCATTGTTTATACAATAGGTAAAGAACTGAACCAGCAAACCATATTAAAAGAAATATTACGGAGTGAAAATTGTAAAATTCAGACACACTATATTTTACTGTCATCCCTTTCCTTTTTGTCTTTGCAGGAAGCTTATGGTTATTACACCTACCGGCAAGGCATGCTCCTTATTTGATTCATTCATAATTTATTTTTTATTTTCTAAACTTGAAAAAGTTTGGAATTTTTACGCTGTAAAAGCACGAATTATATATTATTTATGAATTATTAATAAGCATTATTATGGAAAATGAAATTGAAACTATAGTACAATATCTAGAAAACAATAAAAATATTGATATTGAAGCCAAACCAAAAAGTTTAATCCCCGCTGTTGTTCTGATTGTATTCTCTCTCGCATTAATGATTATTGGAGCTACCCCGATTATCCCCGGTAAGTACTTATCACTGACCATTGTTTTTATAACCTTAATTACACTCATTGTTGGTATTTCAATGTTTGTAAAAATAAAAAAGAAAGATAAATTTATTTTTATTTATGCTCCTACAAAAGAAAAACTAAAAAAAGAGTCCATTTATGTAAGCATGTCTGATGTGTCCAAAATACGTAATTGTTTCACATCAAACAATTTATCGGTTTTGCAAGATGTTAGGCGCGAATTCCAATCCGGCTGTTGCTTGGATATTTGGGGCGCTCCCAATAGTGATTTCTTTTTACTGCAAATAAAAGAATATGTGGCTTATCATTACCAACCCACATCTGAAGTGGTGGTTGTGAAAGACAAAAATGCAGGTTTCGTAAAGAGATTACTATCTTCTAAAGCAAACTAATTATGTTTATATTTATCATTCTTTTGTTTGTTGTAGGATATTGTTTTATTGCGCTCGAACACCCACTGAAAATAAACAAAACCGCTACTGCTCTCATATTAGGAATCCTGATATGGACACTCTACATTATTGCCGGCGAAGGAATTTATGATATTCCGGATTACGGAGCTAATTTTGCTCAATATAAATTGGACAATCCCCAAAGCACAACTCCGTTTATTGACTTTATCGCTCAATTTGAATTGGTACACCATTTGGGTTCTATTGCCGAAATCCTGTTTTTCTTGATGGGTGCCATGACGATTGTGGAACTTATCGACAGTTACCAAGGGTTCAATATTATTACCGATAGAATTAAAACCAACAACAATATTAAACTATTGTGGATGATTAGTTTTATCACTTTTTTCTTATCCGCAGTTTTAGACAATCTTACCACTGCCATTGTGATGATTGCGTTGTTGCGAAAGTTAATTTCCGACCGCAAAGAACGTTGGTTTTATGCCGGAATTGTAATTATTGCCGCCAACGCCGGCGGTGCGTGGTCACCCATCGGGGATGTTACTACTATTATGTTGTGGATTGCCAATAAAATATCTGCTACACAAATTATTATTCAAACTTTCGTGGCTAGTTTAATTTCAATGGTCATTCCGTTGATTGCGGTCTCTTTCTTTATGAAGAAAAAACATCACGATGATTCTCAAACTACGAAACCCGCCCCACTATCTATCCCAAAATGGCAACAAAACCTGATTTTTTTCTTGGGAATAGGTACTTTGCTATTTACGCCCGTATTTAAAACACTTACCCATCTTAAACCGTACATGGGCATTTTGCTTGGTTTAGGAATCCTTTGGATTGTAACGGACCTGATGAAACGAAGAAGCAAAAACAAAAATCAGTATTGCAGTATTACCGAAACCTTGACCAAAATTGACATGTCAAGTATTCTGTTTTTCTTGGGTATCTTGCTGGCAGTCGCCGGGTTACAATCTATCGGACATCTGTCGATGCTTTCCACAGGATTAGACCAAACATTCCATGGTAACTATTATGTTATCAACCTTATCATCGGTATTTGTTCCTCCGTTGTTGACAATGTGCCGCTGGTGGCAGCCTGCATGGGAATGTACGACTTCCCGATGAACGACATGTTTTGGATGTTTTTAGCCTATTGTGCCGGAACAGGGGGCAGTATTCTAATCATTGGCTCCGCCGCAGGTGTCGCTGTGATGGGAATGGAAAAGATAGATTTTATATGGTATTTAAAAAAGATAACTCCTTATGCTTTATTAGGTTACTTGGCAGGCGGGGGAATTTTTATATTAATGGACAAATTGTTTTTTTAAAAATTTAGATCAATGATAGAATCATTTAAAGAAGGATTAGCGCAATTTCTCTCCTATACGGGATTTGTAAATTGCGAATATGGACACCTAATCATGATTGTTGTGGGGTTGTTTTTTATCGGGATGGCAATCATTAAAGAATATGAGCCGATGTTGCTCATCCCTATTGGATTTGGCATTATTTTGGGTAATATTCCCTTCACTGACGGTTTACAGATTGGCGTCTATGAATCGGGCTCGGTGCTCAATTATCTCTATTTCGGTGTATTAAAGGGCGTTTATCCACCGTTGATATTCTTGGGAATTGGAGCGATGACCGATTTTTCTGCGTTAATATCGAATCCGAAATTAATATTGATAGGAGCGGCTGCTCAATTGGGTATTTTTGCTGCCTATATTCTCGCATTGTTATTAGGTTTTTCACCCACCGAAGCAGCATCTATCGGTATTATTGGAGGAGCTGATGGGCCTACGGCCATATTCCTTTCCTCGAAATTAGCCCCCGACATGATGGGCGCCATCGCCATTTCGGCGTACTCCTATATGGCTTTGGTACCGGTTATTCAACCCCCTGTTATGCGATTGCTGACCACGAAAAAAGAAAGGGTTATCAGAATGCGTCCACCGCGTGTGGTAACACATAGAGAAAAAGTACTATTTCCTATTATTTGTATTCTGCTCACTACATTTATGGTGCCCAGCGGATTACCCCTATTGGGAATGTTATTTTTTGGTAACTTGCTGAAAGAAAGTGGTGTAACAAAACGTTTAGCCACTACTGCTGGTGGTCCCATGATTGACATCGTAACCATTCTTATCGGATTAACCGTGGGATGTTCCACACAAGCAACTACTTTCTTACGCATTGAGTCCATACTTATTTTTGCTTTAGGCGCCATATCGTTTGTATTTGCGACCTTCGGCGGTGTTTTATTTGTCAAAATTTTGAACCTGTTTTTAAAACCGGGAAACAAAATCAATCCGTTGATTGGAAATGCGGGCGTTTCGGCAGTACCCGATTCCGCACGTGTATCTCACATCGAAGGTCAGCGTTACGATAAAACAAACTATTTGCTTATGCACGCTATGGGGCCCAATGTGGCAGGCGTGATCGGAAGTGCCGTTGCCGCCGGTGTTTTACTGAGCTTTTTATACTAATAAATTCTAATTGTATTTTTTTTATAACTTTGAAGAGCATAAAACTGTTTAAAATAACAGTTTTATGCCTTTTTTTGAAATGATACTATCCCAAAAAGTGTGTAAAAC
>CAYYHC010000118.1:0-7167 GCA_964471715.1 uncultured Lentimicrobiaceae bacterium
AATATCCCGAATTATTAGTCTGCAATTTCTCGGTTGGACAACCTGATGAGGACAACACTTTTGGAATTATGGGAGAAACCGGTTCTCACATTGTAAAGTACAATATGCGTTTTGCGGATAAAGTGGATAGAAAACGTTCGATTACTGAAATTGCAGATGCCGTGCGTGAAGATTTGGCTGAATACCCGGAAATAACGAAATCACAAGTCACGGTGGGTGGCGGCGGTATGGGCGGACAGAGCAGCGTTGATATTGAATTGTACTGCTATGACTTTGAGACGTCCGATAAATTTGCCGCTGACCTCGCCGCAAGAATGCGGAAAGTTCCCGGCTGCTCCGAAGTAAATATTAGCAGAAGTGAATATGTCCCTGAAATTCAAGTCGATTTCGACCGCGAAAAATTAGCCGAAAACGGACTAAACCTGACTACCGCTTCTTCCTACGTTCGTAATCGTTTTAATGGCTATACCGCTTCTTATTATCGCGAAGACGGTGACGAATATAATATTAAAGTGCGTTATGATCCTCAATTCAGACAAGATATAAATGCAATTGATAACATCTTGGTTTATAATAATAAAGGTGCCGGCATTCGTATCAAGGATTTGGGTACCGTTGTCGAACGCTTTACTCCTCCTACTATTGAAAGAAAAAATCGTGAACGTATCGTCAAAGTCTCTTGTATTGTCGGTAAAGACGGCGTTTTAAGTAATGTGGTTAGCGGTGCGGAAAAAGTGCTGAATCAAATGGATAAACCTGCCGAAATATCCTATACTATCGGTGGTACCTGGGAAGATCAACAAGAATCATTCAGCGATATGATTACTTTGATTATCTTGATTGTCTTGCTCGTCTATATTGTGATGGCATCTCAATTTGAATCGTTTACCTATCCGTTTGTTATTATGTTCTCGATTCCTTTCGCACTTACCGGCGTTTTCATCGGCTTGGCGATCACCAAAACACCTTTGGGAATTATGGCTTTGGTCGGGGTACTGATGTTGATAGGTATTGTTGTTAAAAACGGTATTGTACTTATCGACTACACTATTCTTTGCCGTGAAAGAGGAATGAGCGTCCGTGAATCAGTCGTTACGGCTGGAAGATCTCGTCTCCGTCCTATTTTAATGACCACATTGACAACCGTTTTAGGTATGATTCCTTTAGCTACAGGAAATGGGGAAGGCGCTGAAATGTGGAATTCCTTGGGAATGACCGTTGCTTGGGGGTTGTCGGTTTCCACGTTGGTAACATTAGTACTCATCCCAATCCTGTATAGCTTATTTGCAGATTTCGGCATCTGGCGCAAAAATCGCAAAAAGAAAACATTACACCCTGTTGACATTATTGAACAAAGAATTGAACCAATACCGAATGACAATGAAATTGAATAATTTACTTCTAATTCCTTGCTTCATTATTCTGGTAATTTTGTTCAATGGTTGCCGTCAATCTGCTAAAGAAGAGTATTATCCTTCCGGCGTGCTGAAATCAAAAATTGAATATAAAGGCGGTAAACAAGACGGATTAGCCATTTTTTACAGTCAAGACGGCTTTAAAGAACTTGAAATATCAATGAAAAATGGGAAAAAAGAAGGACGTTTGCGTAAATTTTTCTTCAATGGAAACATAGAAACTGAAGAATATTACAAAAATGATGTATTGGATGGAAAACAAATTTTGTATGACCTGCAAGGCATTAAAACGTACGAAACCGAATATGTCAATGGCATCAAAAATGGACCATATTGCGCTTGGTGGGGAAAAGACCGAATTAAAACCAAAGGTGCTTTCAAAGAAGGACTCTCCGATGGCAAGTGGGAATATTATGATGAACGAGGCTATATTGCCGGCGAAGCTACTTTCAATAAAGGTACAGGTGATCAAATCCATTACGACCGCAACGGGATGCTTGCAATGAAAAATCATTATATCAAAGATCGCAAAAATGGAGAAGAAACATACTATAATTCCCAAGGAAACGTTATTAAAACAATTGTTTATAAGGATGATAGAATGATTTCTATTGATGGTAACCTCGTTTCTCACAATAATGAAATACAAAGTGGTAATGAATAAATTACTACATCAAATCGTATTGCTGGGGCTTCTTCTTGCGCTCGTTTCTACAGCGCAAGCGCAAAAGAAAATCTATTTCGAAGCCAACTTGTTGCAATACGATGAAGATGTTTTACCCGGCGTAGAACAATATATTGGAAATGTCATTTTTCGTCAACAAAATACAATAGGATATTGTGATACCGCTTATCATGACCGCAATAAAAATCAGTTGGAAGCTTTCGGAAGACAAATACGAATTATTATCAATGATTCGGTCTCTTTATATGGACAGTATTTGCTGTATGACGGAAATACCCGCACAATCTCAATTTCAAGAAATGTGGTTCTAAAAGATAAAACCGCGGCACTATACACAGATAGTTTAATTTATAACCTCGATAAAGATGTCGCTTACTACCTTACAGGTGGGAGAATGGTGAATAATGACAACGTGTTAACCAGTCATACCGGATTTTATAACACCTATACACAATTGGCAAATTTATATGATTCTGTCGTGCTTGTCAATAATTCTTATACGGCAAATTGTGATACCGTGGCTTTTGACACTAAAAACGAAATCGCTCATTTTCAATCACGTACTCATCTTGTATCCGACGAAAACGAAATATTTACCGACCGCGGATGGTATGATACCCGTCGAGATATTACTCAATTGGTGAGCAATGTTTTATTATTCAACAAATCGCAACACGTCGTTGGCGACAGCATGTATTACGATAAAGGATTGAACTACGGAGAAGCCTGGAATAATGTTCAACTGATCGATTCTGTAAAGAATTTCATTGTTCGAGGCAATTATATCGAATATTTCGAAAATGGCGGATACTCCACAGTTACAGATAGTAGTATGCTTATCTTGATTGAACAACAAGACTCGCTATATCTGCATGCAGATACCTTAAAAGTACTCTTTGATTCGCTTCAAAATCCGCAACAAATGATTGCCTTTAATCGAGCAAAATTCTTTCGCGATGATGTACAAGGTGCTTGCGATTCCTTGGTATATTTAGTTGAAGATTCAATTGTACTAATGTTCTATAATCCCGTGGTTTGGTCCGGCGATAATCAAATGACCGCCGATACCATTCGCTTCGATATTGTTGATTCAGCAAATGTTACAATATATCTATGCCGCTCAGGTTTTATCGTATCTTCCGTTTTTGAAAATACGGAATTTAATCAAATTAAAGGCTTAAACATTATCGGTCATATTGTCGATCGCGAATTGACCCGCGTGGATGTATTAGGAAATGCCGAATGTCTATACTACATTTTAGAAGAAGACACCTCTCTCATCGGTATCAATTCCGCCGCCACAAGCGAAATGCGTATTATACTGACTGATAATGAAATAGAAACAATTACTTTTTACAACGATCCTGACGGAACGCTTTATCCCGATGCGGAACTGGGAAAAAAAGAGAGACTGCTGAAAAACTTTAGATGGATGGAACTCTATCGTCCTAAAAATAAATACGATATCTTCTTTTTGCCAGTGGAACGTCAAAACCTATTGCCATCAAATAAATGAATACATTTGGAAGAATTTATAGATTAACCGATTTCGGTGAAACCCATGGAACATGTGTGGGAGGAATAATAGATGGCTGTCCCTCAGGTATTTATATTGATAACGATTTCATTAATCTCGAATTACTTCGCCGTGCTCCGTCAACACAGAAAAATTCCACCCAACGAAAAGAAACAGACCAAGTTCAATTCTTATCGGGCATTTATGAGTCACGTACCAATGGAGCGCCCATTGCGTTTATTATTGAGAATCAAAATGTTATCGTCAATAATGAAATAGATGGATTAATAAAACCCTCGCACGCATCCTTTGTTTTAAAAGAGAAATACGGACATACGTGCAATGAGCAGGGTGGGAGAGCGTCGGCGCGCCAAACCGTTTGTCGTGTGGTGGCCGGTGCCATCGCCAAATTAATATTGAATAATTACAATATTTCAATTCAAGCGGAATGCGTTAAAACCGCTTCCATTCAGCAACAAGGTGACACAGCCGGTGCGCTGGTGCATTGTGTCATTCAAAATCTGCCCGCAGGTTTGGGAGAACCGATTTACGATAAATTTGATGCACGACTTGCAGCTGCCATGCTCTCGATTAATGCTTGTAAAGGTTTTGAAATAGGAAAAGGATTTGAAAGTGCCGATATGTGTGGCAGCGATTATAACGATTTACAAAATAGCGATTTTTCCTTCCAAACCAATCACGACGGAGGAGTTCAAGCCGGAATTACCAATGGTCAGGAGGTCTATTTTCAAGTTGCCTTTAAACCGATCCCATCTATTCAAATTGAACAACAAACAATTGATTATCAAGGAAATATAAAATCTTTTAAAAGTAATGTGCGAAACGATTGCTCGGTTACGCCCCGCGTTTTGCCGGTAGTGGAAGCAATGGCAGCCATGGTAGTTGTTGATTTTTTATTCCTCAATTTAAAAAATAAATGTAATTTTGCGCAAATTTTATAAGTATGTTTGATGTCCCTATTTTAGTCATCATTTATAATCACTTTACAGAAACACATAATCTGTTTTCCGTATTGAAACAGGTGAAACCTTCGCGGTTATACGTTGCCGCTGATGGTGCTATGCCCGGCGATAAATGTGACTTCGCTTTTTGTTTGAAATCACGTTGCGTTTTTATGCCTAATTGGAATTGTCAGCTGAAAACCTTATTTAAAGAGGAGCATTTGGGCAAGTCCAAAATGTTGATGCAAGCCGTGAATTGGTTCTTCGAAAACGAATCCGAAGGCATTGTCTTGTTTGATGATACCATACCACATATCGACTTCTTTGCCTATTGCCAAGAATTGCTCAATCTTTATCGCGATGACATGCGCATCGTTCATATTGGCGGCAGCAACATGTTGAAACGAGAACGAAAAAATAAAAAATCATACTACTTTTCCGCTTATCCATCTACGCGTGGATTTGCCACTTGGAAGAATCGTTGGGAAGGTTTTGATTTGAAAATGTTGGAATTGGAACAAATCGATTTTAGAAGTATTATGTCGCCATACGTCACTAAACCCAAAGAAAAAATGTTCTGGAGCAAACGGTATCGTATTTTACGCAAAACCTCAATTGACATTTGGGAATATCAATATATCTTTCACTTATGGAATTTGAAAGGATATAGTATCGTCCCGAATGTAAATCTCATTGATAATACCGGTTTCCACAATAAAAAACGTAAAATCAGAAAACTGAATCGCAAAGTACAAGGCATTCTTCCTTTACAATATAATTCCGAAATTGTACAAGAAGTTGATGCCGATAAATATGTTTTTAAACATTATTATTACAAAGAATTTTTCATCGTTTTCACCGATTGGCTGAAAGAAAACCTTTTGGGAAAAGAAAAACAGATTTAACTCTTTTTTCTTCTGTTGCGAAGAATTATTGTTCCAAAATCACAATTAAACCTTTTTTAAAGCGGCAATTGTTTCGGTCGGATTCTCTGACTTGAAAATATAATTTCCTGATACTAGAATATCTGCGCCGGCTTTTACCAATAAAGGTGCCGTATTGCCATCCACACCGCCATCCACTTCAATCAAGGCATTGGAATTATGCTTGATGATTAATTTGCGCAAATCTGCCACTTTCTTCACACCGTTCTGAATGAATTTCTGTCCTCCAAATCCCGGATTGACCGACATAATCAAAACCATATCCAAATCCTCAATAATATCTTCCAACAACGACACGGGAGTGTGCGGATTCAATGCCACACCCGCCAACATATCTTCATTCTTAATTTGCCAAACAACTCTGTGTAAATGCGTTACAGCTTCATAATGAACTGTCAGAATATCGGCACCCGCTTTCTTGAAATCCGAGACGTAACGCTGCGGTTCCGTAATCATCAAATGCACGTCCAAAGCTTTTTCGGCAATAGAGTAAATGGCTTTCACAAGCGGAATCCCATAAGAAATGTTGGGAACAAAAACTCCATCCATAATATCCAAGTGAAACCAATCGGCTTCGGAAAGATTTACCATATTAATATCATCTGCCAAATGACAAAAATCGGCAGAAAGCATTGAAGGGGCTATTAAAGGTTTCATTTACAAAAATTTATACTATATTTTATATACGTAATTCCTTAGCTTAAAAGAATTTGCAAAAGTACATTTTTTTATCCTTAAGTTCTCATTTATTCAAAAAAAAAATTGTAATTTTGCAGCCGCAAATTATAAGGGGCTCTATAATTTGTAATTAATAGTAATCAACCCCATTGTCTAACAAAAAAAAATGATTCTAAAGAATCGAAAAAAAATTATGTCAGAAGAAATTTTAAACACTCCTGAAGAAAATGTTATTGAAAATCAACCTGTTGTAAACGAGGAAGTAACTGCTGAACCTATTGTAGAAGAACCTGCTGTAGAAGAAGTTGTTGCTGAAACGGTTGCTGAAGTTGTTGCTGAGCCTGTTGCTGAAACTCCGGTAGCAGAGGAAAATCAATTACCGGAAACTCCGAAAGCACCAAGAAAACCAAGAGAAATCGAGAACGTTTACGGTTCTCTCGAAAATTTTGATTGGAATGAATTGGAAAACAAAGGAAGAAAGTATAACGAAACAGAAAAAGAAGATTTAGAAAAACTATACACCAAAACTTTTAAATCTATTGACGAACAAGAAGTTATAATGGGAAATGTTGTTTCCATCAATAGCCGCGAAATCGTTGTCAATATCGGTTTTAAATCCGATGGTGTTATTACCGCTTCTGAACTTCGCTATAATCCTAACTTGAAAATTGGAGATGAAATTGAAGTTTACGTTGAAAGTCAAGAAGATGCATCAGGTCAATTAATTCTTTCTCATAAAAAAGCACGTTTACTCAAATCTTGGTTGCGTGTTAATAAAGCTTATGAAGATGAAGAAGTTATCACCGGTTACGTTAAATGCAGAACCAAAGGTGGTTTGATCGTTGATGTATTCGGAATCGAAGCTTTCTTGCCGGGTTCTCAAATCGACGTGAAACCGATCAGAGATTATGATATTTTCGTGGATAAAACCATGGATTTCAAAGTCGTTAAAATCAACCAAGAATTC
>CAYYHC010000119.1:0-7136 GCA_964471715.1 uncultured Lentimicrobiaceae bacterium
CTTTGTAAACCTTACTTTCCACAACGGAATAATCCTTATTGTGAATTGCTTCAAATTTGTTCGGCAAAAATACAAAAAAAAAATGATTATTTATCATTTGTATTTAAAAAAAATGTAATTTTGGGAAAATTTTTATTAAATAACTATATTTATTGTAAAACATTGAGAATCAATTATATAGTATCTGATTAATAATATAATAAAGTATGAAAAACATATTAGGATTGGACTTGGGTACTAATAGCATTGGATGGGCAGTGATAAATGCCCAACAAAACGAAAATAATCAGACATTTATTCCTAAAGAAATAGTTGCTGCCGGCAGTAGAATCATACCAATGGATGCAGCTATACTTGGTAATTTTGGAAATGGAAAAACTAAATCTCAGACAAAAGATCGTACTGATTTTAGAGGGACAAGAAGGCTCAGAGAACGTAATTTATTGCGTCGGGAAAGATTGCATAGAATCCTTGATTTGATGGGATTTCTTCCAAAACACTATGCTCAGAAATTGAATAGATACGGAAAATTCATTGACGAGTCTGAACCAAAATTAGCATGGAAAAAAGATGAATCAGGAAAATTTGAATTCATTTTTAAAAATTCATTTAATGAAATGTTGGCTGATTTCAGACAAAACCAGCCATTACTAACCGCTGAAAACAGAAAAGTTCCATACGATTGGACAATTTATTATTTACGCAAAAAAGCTTTAACGCAGAAAGTCTCGAAAGAAGAATTATCGTGGATACTTCTGAATTTCAATCAGAAAAGAGGTTATTATCAATTGAGAGGAGAAGACGAAGAAGAAAAAAAGAATCAATTGGTTGAATTTTATGCTTTAAAAGTAAATGCTGTTGAAGATTCCGGAGAAAAGAAAAAGGATGATATTTGGTATAATATTCATATGGAGAATGGATGGGTATATAAGAGGTCAAGTAAATATCCATTGGACTGGGTTGGGAAAACAAAAGAGTTCATTGTTACTACTGATATAAATGATGATGGGACTCCTAAAAAAGATAAAGATGGTAACATTAAGCGGTCATTCCGTGCGCCTAAAGATGACGACTGGACTTTGGTGAAGAAAAAGACCGAATTGAATATTGACAATTACATTAAGACATCAAACCAGACAGTTGGAGCATATATTTATGATTCTTTATTACAAAATCCAAGTCAAAAGATAAAAGGAAAATTAATTCGAACCATCGAACGTAAATACTATAAGGAAGAATTGCGTATGATTCTTGAAAAGCAAAAATTATTTCATTCAGAGCTAACTAACAAAGAATTATACAGCAAATGTTTAAATGAACTCTATGTCGTTAATGAAGCACATAAAAATAATGTTGGCAACCGTAATTTCACATATCTGTTCATTGATGATATTATATTTTATCAGCGTCCATTAAAAAGCAAGAAATCATTGATTGATAATTGCCCATACGAAAGCGGATTTGACAAGGAAGGGAAAGAATACCCTATCAAATGTATTGCAAAGTCAAATCCTCTATATCAAGAATTTAGATTGTGGCAATTTATTTCAAATCTGCGCATCTTTCAGCGAGAAAAAGATGTAAATGGCAAACTTGAAACCGATGTTGACGTAACAACCGAATTTCTAAAAAGCGAAAACGATATAGTAGCTTTATTTGATTGGCTTAATGACAAAAAGGAAATCAAACAGGACGTATTGTTCAATAACTACTTCAAAATAAAGAAACCCAAAGAAAAAAATTATCGTTGGAATTTTGTGGAAGACAAAGAGTATCCATGCAACGAAACAAGAACTTTAATTATATCCGGATTAGGGAAAGCAGGTATTAAAATAGACCTTCTGACAAAAGAGTTTCAATATGCATTGTGGCATATTTTGTATTCTGTAGAAGACAAACAAGAAATTGAGAAGGCATTGCGTTCATTTGCAACAAAACAGAACTTACCGAATTCTGATTTATTTGTGAATGCTTTCAAAAAATGCCCGCCATTCAAAAAAGAATACGGAGCATACAGCGAAAAAGCGATTAAGAAATTGCTACCACTGATGCGTATGGGAAAATATTGGGAGAAAAATGCTATTGACACCAATACACAACAGAGAATCGAAAAAATCATTACAGGTGAATACGACGAGAAAATTCAAAATCGTGTAAGGGAAAAAGCGATCACATTAAGCGATATAAATCAGTTTAAAGGATTGCCTATTTGGTTGGTTTGTTATATCGTTTATGACCGACATAGTGAAGCTAAAGAAATTGAAAAATGGGAATCTCCCAGTGATATAGACAATTATCTAAAACATTTCAAACAGCATTCATTACGAAATTCTATTGTAGAACAAGTTATTACTGAGACACTTCGCACAGTTCGTGACATTTGGAAGCAAGTTGGACATATTGATGAAATTCATGTTGAATTAGGACGGGATATGAAAAATCCGGCGGATAAACGAGCCAAAATGACTCAGCAGATCTTGGAAAACGAAAATACCAATTTGAGAATTAAAGCCATGCTTGCCGAATTTATCGATCCTGATTTTGAAATAGAAAATGTGCGTCCTTATTCTCCTAGTCAGCAAGATATTTTGAGAATTTATGAAGAAGGAGCTTTGAATGGTAATGATGTGCCGGATGACATACAAGCTATTCTAGATAAGTTTAAACAAACAGATGAAAAGAAAAGACCCACAAGAAACGAATTTGTTCGCTACAAACTTTGGTTGAATCAGAAATATCGTTCACCATATACGGGTAAACCGATTCCTTTAGGCAAGCTTTTTACACCTGCTTATGAAATTGAACATATCATTCCTCAATCACGCTATTTTGATGATTCTTTTAGCAATAAAGTGATTTGTGAATCCGAAGTAAATAAATTAAAAGACAACCAATTAGGTTATGAATTTATAACATCACATCATGGTGAAAAAGTACAGTTGACAGGAGGTGATAACATTGAAATTTTATCTGTAGATGCCTACGAAACTTTAGTGAAGACGGATTATGCACAAAACAGAACAAAGATGTCAAAACTCTTAATGTCTGATATCCCTGACAAATTCATTGAACGACAATTAAATGACAGCCGCTATATTAGTAAAGTTGTGAAGGCTTTACTTTCAAATATTGTCCGTAAAAAAGAAGAAAATGGAGAATATGAGCAGGAAGCCATATCAAAAAATGTGATTACTTGCAATGGTTCTATTACTGACCGGCTAAAGAAAGATTGGGGAATGAATGATGTGTGGAATAAAATCGTATTGCCTCGCTTTGAACGATTAAATCAGTTGACCGGAAAAAATGTATTTACGGCAGAATCAAATGGACACCTTATTCCAAATATGCCATTAGAATTGCAGAAAGGGTTTAACAAGAAGAGGATAGACCATCGCCATCATGCCATGGATGCCATTGTGATTGCCTGTGCTACTCGAAGCCATGTCAACCTACTTAACAATGAATCCGCACGTTCAGGAAGCAAAACGAATCGTTATGATTTATCTCATAAACTTCGTAAACATGAGACAATTACAATTAATGGACAAAAAAGAAGTGTCTTAAAAGAATTTATATTGCCATGGGAAACATTTCCGGAAGATGCCTACTCCGTATTGAATAACATAATAGTAAGTTTCAAGCAGAATCTTCGTGTAATTAACAAGACAACCAATCATTACCAACACTACAATGATGAAAGGAAAAAAGTTATAGTAAAACAAACAGAAGGTGATAGTTGGGCAATACGAAAATCAATGCATAAAGATACCGTCTTTGGTCTTGTAAGTTTACGCAAAATAAAAGATGCACATTTGTCAGAAGTACTGAAGTCCCCACAGTCGATAGTAGATAAAGAGCTGAAGTATAAAATAATGGAATTGTTAGCAAAAAACTTTAACGAAAAAGGAATTAAAAAATATTTTGAAGATAATAAAGAGGTCTGGAGTGAGGTAAATCTTTCCAAAATAAGCATCTATTATTATACGAACGTTACTGACCCTGAAAAAGAAAGATTTTTTGCTGTAAGGAAATCATTGGATATATCTTTTGACAAGAAGAAGATAGAGGAAAGCATTACTGATACTGGAATACAAAAAATACTACTCAGCCATTTGGAAAAGAAAGAGAACAATCCTGAATTGGCTTTTTCTCCTGATGGTATTGATGAGTTGAATCGTACAATAAAAGAATTAAATGGTGGGAAAAATCACTTGCCAATTCAAAAAGTTCGTGTATATGAGAAGGCTGAAAAATATACCGTGGGGAAGACCGGTAATAAAAAAACAAAATATGTAGAAGCTGCCAAAGGGACAAACCTTTATTTTGCGGTTTATCAATCAAGATCAATTGATAAAGAAAGCGGAACGGAGAAAACGATTCGTTCTTATGTAACAGTTCCTCTTAATATTGTTATTGAATGTCAAAAAACTGCAAAAAAGAATTGGGAAAGCGAGTTGGATGCTGTTTTGAAACAAAAGAAATACATCTCCGAAGATGCGACACTTCTCTTTGTCCTTTCGCCCAATGATTTGGTGTACCTGCCAACAAATGAAGAATGTAAAAGCGGACATATTAGTGAACCGTTGGATAATTCAAGAATTTATAAAATGGTAAGTTGTACAGGGAACGAAGGTCATTTTATTCCTGAATATATCGCTAACCCCATTATTCAAACTATAGAACTTGGTAGCAATAATAAAGCCCAAAGAGCTTGGACGAATGAAATGATAAAGGAAACTTGCATTCCCATCAAAATAGATAGGCTTGGTAATATCGAAATCGTTTAAAAATCAAATTAATGAGTAACGTCAAATTATTTCAAGACAAGAAGATACGTTCTGCATGGAATGAGAAAGAAGAACAGTGGTATTTCTCTGTAGTGGATGTGGTAGAAGTGCTGACCGATAGTGCTGACCCCAAACAGTATATAAAGCGTCTTCGTTCTCGCGATGAAGGACTTAATCTCAACTGGGGTACAATTTGTACCCCCATTGAAATGCTTGCTTTAGATGGTAAAAAACGAAAAATACAAGCAGCAAATGTAAAGGGTTTATTCCGTATCATCCAATCTATTCCCTCCTCTAAGGCTGAACCATTCAAACTATGGTTGTCGCAGGTTGGATATGAGCGGATGTTGGAGATTGAAAATCCCGAATTGGCTCAGGAACGCATGAAGGAACTTTACGAGCAGAAAGGTTATCCCAAAGATTGGATTGACAAGCGACTGCGTGGTATCGCCATCCGACAGAATCTGACAGATGAATGGAAAAAACGTGGTATTTCATTAGAACAAGACTACGCTATTTTAACAGCCGAAATTTCAAAGGCAACATTTGGACTTACACCATCTCAATACAAAGAATTGAAAGGACTTACCAAGAAAAATCAGAACCTGCGTGATCACATGGATGATTTGGAACTGATATTCATGATGTTAGGCGAGCGAGTTACAACTGAAATTTCAGAAAAAGAACAACCCGAAACCTTTGACAAAAGTAAGAAGGTGGCAAAGCGTGGCGGAAATGTTGCCGGAGTTGCGAGGGAACAAACTGAAAAAGAGTTGGGACGCAGCGTGGTTTCAAAGAAAAATTTTCTATCCAACTCTGACAACAAACATATAGAATAAACATTCATAATAATTTATGATCAAGCGTACCCTTTGCTTTAGTAATCCCGCATATTTATTGTTGAAAAACGACCAATTGGTTATTAAAATACCGGAAGTAGAAAAATCGAATCTGCCGGATTTTTTCAAAAATGATTCAGTTCGTACTATTCCCATAGAAGACATCGGGGTAATTTTGTTGGATCATAAACAAATTACCCTCACACAAGCATTATTAGAAAAATTATTGAAAAACAATTGCGCTGTTATCGTATGCGATAATCAACACTTGCCGGTCGGATTAATGATGCCGTTAGAAAGCAATACCGTACAACATGAACGATATCATGAACAAATAGCCGCTTCGTTGCCGTTGAAAAAACACTTATGGCAACAAACCATAAGTGCCAAAATAGGAAATCAGTCGGCTATTCTTCATCGCTATACCCATAGTGAAATTGGGAATATGCAAAAATGGGCTGTATCAGTTAAGAGTGGCGACAGTGATAATCTGGAAGCAAGAGCAGCCGCATACTATTGGGCACATCTTTTCCCACAAATACCGGATTTTACGCGAAAGCGCGAAGGGGATTATCCCAACAATCTCCTCAACTATGGTTATGCAATTCTCCGTGCCATAGTAACCCGAGCTTTAGTGAGCACCGGGTTATTACCTACTTTCGGCATTCACCATCGCAATCGTTATAATGCTTACTGTTTGGCAGATGATATAATGGAACCCTATCGGCCATATGTTGATGAAAAAGTCATTCATTTAATGCAACAATATGAATCATCGTTAGAACTGACGCAAAGTATAAAAGCCGAGTTGCTACAGATACCAATAAAAGATGTAATGATTGAGGGCAGACGCAGCCCATTGATGGTAGCTGTATCAGCCACAGTAGCATCACTTTACAAGTGTTACATCGGCGAAATCAGAAAAATTATTTATCCAAAAATATCATCTGTTGAACCGATTTAGCGAATATCGCATCATGTGGATGTTAGTATTTTTTGATTTACCCACTGAAACTGCCAAAGAGCGAAAAGCATATACTGATTTTCGAAAAAAATTGCTCAAAGACGGATTTAATATGTTTCAATTTTCCATATATGTTCGCCATTGTTCGAGTGCCGAAAATATGGAGGTTCATCAAAAGCGAGTAAAAAATGCCATACCCGAACACGGGCAAGTAGGTATTTTGTGTATTACAGACAAACAATTTGGAAGTATTGAATTGTTTTTTGGAAAACGACAGCAAAAAAATGAAGGAGTTGTACAACAATTAGAATTATTTTAGCCTCCGATTTGATACAAAAAATATCAAAAATCAGAGGCTAAAAAAGGTGATATAAACTATTTTTCTTTTTCAAATAGCAGGATTAACTTATTGGTTCACTTATACTTACAAGCATCCTGTTTATAATCATCCGGCAAAGATACAAATTTGAAAGCAATTCACAACGATCCATTGGCACTTCATAGTTCAGCAGTGTTTATAATCATCCGGCAAAGATACAAATTTGA
>CAYYHC010000120.1:0-6759 GCA_964471715.1 uncultured Lentimicrobiaceae bacterium
CGTAGTTGCCGGCATGTTGCATGTAATTGAAAACCTGTGCCGACTTCAAAAGAGCTTTGGTCGGAATACAGCCCCAGTTCAGGCAAATGCCGCCCACTTCTGCGCGTTCCACGATAGCGGTTTTCATATTCAGTTGGCTGGCGCGAATGGCAGCTACGTATCCTCCGGGACCACTCCCGATAACTATTAAATCGTATTTCATCTTATATGTTTTTTAAATTATTCATCAAGCATATCATCATCAATTTCTTCGCGAAGATTGTCGATAATAAATTGTTTGCGTTCTTTGGTATTATCGCCCATGTAGTATTCCAAAAGTTGGTTAATTTTGGTGTTTTTTTCCAAAACCACCGGCTCTAATCGGATAGAACTGCCGATAAAATGACTGAATTCACCGGGGGAAATCTCTCCCAAACCTTTAAATCGGGTGATTTCAGGCTTGCTTCCCAATTTTTTGATGGCGTCAATCTTTTCCTCTTCCGAGTAGCAATAGAAAGTTTTTTGTTTGTTCCTTACGCGGAAAAGAGGTGTTTGCAAGATATAGACATGCCCGGCGCGCACCACATCGGGATAATAATTCAGAAAATAGGTCAGCAACAGCAAACGGATGTGCATTCCATCCACATCGGCATCGGTAGCAATTACAATATTATTATAGCGCAATCCTTCCAGCCCGTCTTCCAAATTAAGTGCCGCTTGCAGCATACTGAGTTCCTCATTTTTATACACATCTGTCTTTTTCAGAATATTGGTGGGTTTTCCGCGCAAACTGAAAACGGCTTGTGTTCTGCGGTCGCGTGAGGTAGTAATGGAACCGGAAGCCGAATCTCCCTCCGTAATAAAAATCGTTGAGTTAATTCCGTTATCGTTATTATCGGTATTAAAATGGTATTTGCAATCGCGTAACTTGCTGTTGTTGAGACTCACTTTTTTCTGCGTCTCTTTCATCTCTTTCTTAATGCCCGCAATCTCTTTCCGTTCCTGTTCCGATTCTTGGATTTTCTTGCGCAAAATTTCGGCTACATCGCTATGCATGTGAAGGTAATTATCTAATAATCTGCCTACTACATCATTAACATAATTGCGAATGGTTTGTCCGCCGGGTTGCATGTAAATCGAACCCAATCGTGTTTTCGTTTGAGATTCAAATACCGGTTCCTTCACCTTGATGGACATCGCTGCGGCAATCGAATTACGAACATCATTCGCATCAAACTCTTTGCCGTAGAAATTGCGTATGGTCTTGACGATGGCTTCCCTGAATGCCTGTTGGTGCGTTCCGCCTTGAGTCGTATTTTGGCTGTTGACGAACGAATAATACTCTTCGCCATAGTGTCGTTTGGTGTGAACTAATGCAAATTCAAATGTATCTTCTTGCAAATGAATTGGCTCGTACAGCATTTCGTCAGGATTCACCGTATTCATCAGCAAATCGTACAAACCGTTTTTGGAAGTAAATCTTTTCCCGTTGAAATTAATCACTAAACCGCGGTTCAGGTAAACGTAATTCCACACCATTTTTTCGATATAGTCGGTGTACCAATGGTAGTTTTCAAAAATGGTATCGTCAGGAATGAAGGCGGTAAGTGTTCCTGAGCGCTCCAAACTTCCCTCAATTTCGGATTCGTTTGTTTTTTTGCCGCACGAAAATTCGGCTTGTTTTTGTTGGCTGTCGCGAAAGCTCTGCACTTTAAAATAGGAAGAAAGTGCGTTGACGGCTTTCACACCCACGCCGTTCATGCCGATTGAACTCTCAAAAGATTCGCTATCTTTAAATTTTGCGCCCGTATTCATCTTCGAAACACAATCCACCACACTTTTTAAAGGAATACCGCGGCCATAATCGCGCACAATCACCTTTTGGTCTTTGATCGAAATGTCAATTACTTTGCCGTAACCTTCCATAAATTCATCAATGGAATTATCAATCACCTCTTTCAGCAATACATAAATCCCGTCATCATGTGCAGAACCGTCCCCCAATTTTCCGATGTACATTCCCGGACGTATTCGAATATGTTCATCCCAATTTAATGTAATGACGTTAGTGTCTTTGTAATTGTTACTCATCAATTTCCTCTTTTTGGTTTCAGGCGGCAAATTTACAGATATTTTTGCGAATGGTTTATGCCGCGTGGATTTTTTATCGACAATTTTTATTTATTATTTTTTCTTTTTTTATGCGATGCACCGGTCGTTATCGGATGAAGTTTGTTATTTTTCTTTTGCGGGGTATCCGCTACAATCGTTGGCGCGGAGGGGCAAAATCTTTACCTTTCGCAAAATATAGATCATTATTTTCCCATTCTGTCCGTGTCATCGAAAAAAGGTTTACATCCATGAGCTCTCCGTCGAAGCGTTTTTCGCCTTGCCGCAGACACCCTTCGTAAACAAAGCCGCATTTTTCAATCACTTTGTTGGAGCGTATATTGGTGGTATAGCATGTACAAGAGATGATTGTAATTGGTAATTTTTTGAAAATCAAAGAAATAACTGCTTTTGCGGCTTCAGTCATTAGTCCTTTATTCCAATACTTTTCGCTTAGAGAATAGCCCAACATCAAGACATCCCGATTCTGCCGATGCGGGTCGGGAAGAAAGCCAATCGTCCCTATCATTTGTTGACTCTCTTTTAAAATTATGCCAAAAACATACTCTTGTCCGATAAAAATATCATTCATGATAATTCGCGTCTCATCTATCGAAGTATGAGGCTGCCAACCGGCCGCCGGACCAACGTTCGGTTCCCTGCAATAAGCATAAATGTCCGCAGCATCTTCGGTAACAATATGCCGAAGTAATAGTCGTGATGTTTCAAGTTTTTCCATTGTAGTTTGATTAATAATCAGAATTTTATAAAAATATTGTCTTCGCCGCCCGATAAAAATATAAGGGAAACAGTCCTATTTGTCCGTTATTTCTGTCAATCACAGCCAACCCCAATAACAATTGGCAAAATTACAATTTATTTTCGAATTTTTCATTACAGGTATCTTATTATAATATTATGTTAATCAGATATTTAAACAATATTTTAAATATTGTTTGCAATAATGAAAAACATGTAATGTGCTGTTCAAAGAAATCAATACAATTTTATTTTTTTGCGACCGCCTTCAAAAAGTGAGATAGTTTCAACTTACAGGAAAATAATGAAAAATATTGAGAGAATTAAATTGATTTCATTCGAAAAACGGAATTTTGATTATTCATGGGTGTTATTCTTTAAAATAGAAAACCTGTCTTTTTCTTCAAAAAACTTGCTATCCGATGGTTCTACAATGGGAAAATTAAGTAATTTTGCACGCTGAATTTCTAAATATTTACGATGAGAAGTCTTACAGATGAAAACGATAGGCAAGTTTACTTCAAAATGCCTGATAGTGTGCCTTTTATTCCTGACAAACAACAAATTATTTATGTGGAGCAGACGGCTCATCATTTTACGAATAGCGCTTTCGATGCGTTTTTTTTGCGTTATGTGTTGAGCACGGTGAAAGAATGGAACCCAAATCAATTACATTGCCGCGTGATTTGGTGGATGGGAAATGTAGATTTTTAAAATATTATACAGATGATTACATTTATACTTTCTTTAGTACTATTAGTAGTCGGTTATTTTTTGTACGGGAAATTAACTGAAAGAATTTTTGGTATTGATAGCAAACGCGTTACACCGGCCATTACGAAACAAGATGGGGTTGACTATATTCCCATGAAACCGTGGCGTGTTTTCTTGATTCAGTTTTTGAATATTGCCGGTGTGGGTCCTATCTTTGGCGCAATTATGGGTGCGAAATTCGGAACCGCTTCCTTTTTATGGATCGTCTTCGGCTCTATTTTAGGCGGTGCCGTCCACGATTATTTCAGTGGTATGATTTCTTTAAGACAAGACGGTGCAAGTCTGCCTGAAATTCATGGAAAATATTTGGGCAAAGGTGTGAAGCAGTTTATGCGAGGATTTATGGTGATTTTGATGGTGTTGGTAGGCGCTGTTTTTGTGTCTGCCCCCGCCGAACTACTCGCCAATCTGACCTCTTGGAATGTGATGATTTGGATTGTCATTGTCTTTGCTTACTATCTGATAGCCACTATTTTACCGATTGATAAGATCATTGGCAGAATATATCCGTTTTTTGGTTTTTGTATGCTTTTTATGGTAATTGGCATTATGTTCGCTATTTTTTATTATCAACCTCATCTGCCTGAATTTTGGGAAGGTGTTCAAAATCGACATCCCGATGCTGCCCATACGCCAATTTTTCCAATGATGTTTATTTCAATTGCTTGCGGCGCTGTTTCCGGTTTCCACGCCACTCAATCGCCACTGATGGCACGTTGTATGACCAACGAAAAACAGGGCAGACCGATTTTTTACGGTGCGATGATTACCGAAGGTGTGGTGGCACTGATTTGGGCTGCTGCAGCGAGCTACTTCTTTTTTGATACGGAGATCGGACGCGCCGGCTTCGCTTCCGGCACTGCTCCTGCTGTCATTGTGGATTATATTAGTAATGAATGGCTTGGAACTTTCGGCACTGTTTTGGCACTGTTGGGCGTGGTGGCTGCCCCCATCACTTCCGGTGATACCGCCTTCCGTTCCGCACGCCTTATCGTTGCCGATTTTATGAACCTTGACCAGAAACCAATGCGTAATCGTTTTTTAATCGCCATTCCTCTTTTCGCCGCCGGAATCGGTATCCTGATATTCAGTGTAATGGATCAAAACGGATTCGACATCATTTGGAGATATTTCTCATGGGCAAACCAAGTACTCTCAGCCGTTACCCTGTGGGCAATTACCGTTTATTTGGCAAAAGAGAAAAAATGTTTCTGGATAGCCATTTTCCCCGCTATCTTTATGACAATGGTTTGCGTTACTTTCGTTTTTATTTCGCCAAGTATGGGATTGGCATTCAATTATGCTCTTTCTTATCTATTAGCAGCTGTTATCACTTTGGTAATCACCATTTTATTCTTTGTCAGAGTAAAACCGTTTGCTCATTCCGTGAAAATGAATTGATGCGCAATTCGCCCTTGTAAGGGAATATTTTTTTTTGACAGCATCAAACACAAGTTCCGTAGTAATTATTCGCTGAATTAATATTTTGTTTAGCTGAAAATATATTAATGTAATCAATTATGTTTATATCTTTGCAGCTTAAATTATTAATTTATAAACTATATGAGAAGAAAGTACTTAATTTTGGGTTTGACTATATTGTTTTTAAGCATAAGTCAGACGTTTGCACAAAGTACCGGCGTGACTGTTAAATTGTTGGATAATTCGGAGCAGCAGTTTACTTTGACTAATACCGGGAAATTTTATTTTCAGAACGGAATGATTATGATAGATGAAGGAAATGGCTCTGTAACCCCCATCGCTGTTTCTACTATTCGTAGAATAACGTTGCAGGCAGGAAGCGGAATCGAAAGCTTTTCAACCGATGCCTCCTTGTTGGTCTATCCTAACCCTACTTCCGACAAGCTCTTTTTTGCAAGCGAACAAGTGAAAACCGTTGAGGTTGCCATTTATAGCATGAGCGGTCAACTTCTAATGAAATCTCAAACAACAACTGCCGAATCGATAGATGTAAGTAGTTTATCAAAAGGGATTTATATTATCAAAATTAATGAACAAACCCTTAAATTCAGCAAATTATGAAAAAGCTAATCATTCTCTTAATCAGTTTTTTGATTGTTTTTTCTCTCAATGCCCAAGAGAGAATACTTTTTTATACGGGTAACAACGTTATTTACAATAAGTTAATAGAAAATGTGGATAGCGTTAATTTCTCCAATAACATTTCCATCGTTCATAATAATTTGGGAGATGACCCTTTCCAATTTCCGGTCGTAGGAATTGATAGTATTACATTTATTACCGGCGAAATTCCACAAGATACGTCACGCATCATCTACATTATATATAATGGGAACAGTGTAACAATTATTAACCCGTTAGCCAATCAAGGCGTTAGTATTACGACCAATGGTGCTGATGTGGTTGTGAACGGAAATTCAGGCATTCAAGATGTTACGTATCATCTGTCCGGTTCAACTACCGATGGCTCTTTGATTTTGAACAGTGATGAACGTTTTAATTTTATTTTTAGTGGCGTCAGCATTACCAATCCGAGCGGCGCAGCCATTAAAGTGCCGTTGGATGTCAAAGTGTCTGTTACATTGGAAGATAATACAACGAGCTATCTCACTGATGGCAGTGGAAGCGTCGATAAAGCCGCTTTCGACAGCCAAGGACAACTCATCTTTTCGGGCAACGGGGCTTTGAATGTTGCCGGCATTGTCAAACATGGTATTTTTAGTAATGATTATATCCGATTTTTAAGTGGAACTATAACGGTTACAGGTGCCTATTCCGATGGACTTCATGCCGATTATTTTCAAATTTACGGAGGAACGATTAATGTAACTGCCAATAGTGCCGGTTTGGATGGTGATACGGGTTATATCGATATTACCGGTGGAAATATTACAGTAAATACTTCCCAAGATGACGGAAAATCAATAAAATGTGACAGTGTCATTACGATTAGTGGTGGCACAATTACGTTGACGGTTTCGGGCGCACAAGCCAAAGGTCTGAAAGCCGGTCAATCCGTCGTATTAAGTGGTGGCGATATTCACATCACCGCTTCCGGTGCTACCGTCTTGAATCAACTGTCCACAGGCTACGAACCATCTTATTGTTCCGGCATTAAAAGCGATAATTCCGTCTTTATTAATGATGGCACCAATT
>CAYYHC010000120.1:6769-7089 GCA_964471715.1 uncultured Lentimicrobiaceae bacterium
TTTGATTACGATTAATGGCGGTGTGGTCAATGTAACCACCGCCGGCAATGGTGCCACCTACACCAATTCGAGTAATACAACAGATTCATATACAAGTTCTTGCATAAAAAGTGATGCCAACATTGTTTTGAATGGAGGCAATATTACGTGCGGAAGTACCGGCACCGGCGGCAAAGGCATTACTTGCGACGGCACTTTGACCATTGGAACGGTGGGTGGTGCCAATGAAGATTTAATTCTTACGGTTACCACTTCAGGTGAGCGTTTTCAAGTTAGTTCCGGTGGTGGCGGCGGTTTCCCTCCCGGTGGCGAATCCGGAG
>CAYYHC010000121.1:0-1688 GCA_964471715.1 uncultured Lentimicrobiaceae bacterium
TCATGACCCCTTCCTTACCAAGGAAGTACTCTACCACTGAGCTACAACGGCTTTTCTCGCCAAGTAAACACCCCATTATTGCTTACTTTTTGAGCCTGCAAAAATACATTTATTTTTTGATTCTGCAATTTATTTTTTTATTTTTTTATTTTTTTACGTAATTCTTTAATTATAAAATATTTACTCATATAAAAGAACCCACCGGCAGCGTGTGTTATCGCTGCCGGCGGGTCTGCTTGTACAAAAAGAGATTAGAAACGTTGACCGGTTCTACCATTTTGCGTTACAGCGCAAATCGAAAAGGTAAATTGTAATACACTCTCACTTTCTCGCCCTTACTCTCCCCCGGCATCCACCGCGGCATCGATTTTACCACCCGCACCGCCTCATTATCACACTCCGGAGATAATGACTCCTTTACGACTACATTGCTAATGCTCCCATCTTTCTCCACAACAAATTCTACCATTACGGTGCCTTGTACGTTCTTTTCTATCGCTACCTTGGGATAATTCGTATTCTGGATTAAAAACGATTGTAATGAATCGATTCCACCCGGAAATTCAGGAAACTTCTCACATATTCCGGCAGCCGGTTCATCAGGTCCCGTTACACCCGTTTGCGAATACACCACTTGAAATACTACTAATGATAATATTAGCATGAATAATCTTTTCATAATTGTTGGTTTTAGGTTTATAAACTATTATTTTCTATTAATTGTTTATTTTCAATAACTTAAAAATTTCTTTTTCGCCGCTGTTATCTACGATTTCCACTAAATACATTCCACATTGCACAGAATGAAGATTAATGATGGCACTGTTTCCATGATTAATAATTGGAAGTTGCGGCAAGCATTTCCCACTCAAATCATAAACTGCCACATTTTGAATAGTATTGAATGTACTTTTTACCGTAACCGTTGACTGACAAGGATTCGGATATACAAGAAAAGCATTTGACGGTTTACAAAAAGTAGTTATAGCGTTGGTATCAGGCTCGTAATATTGCAAAAATGCTTGGTAGAAATCGGGGATTCCAAAGCCCATGAGCGTATCGGGTTGAAGAATTTGGTGAGCACTTTCTCGAATAATCTGCATGATTTCGGTCGCATTTTTTTGTGGCAATGCCTGCCATAAACATGCCGACAATCCTGCGATGACGGGCGAAGAAAAAGAAGTGCCGTTCCCTTCAATGATGGAATCGCCGGGCGTCATTACCACCGTATTCCAACCCACCGAAGCAATATCCGGTTTGACCCGTCCGTCGTAACTTGGTCCTACAGAGGAAAATGGTGCATAAAGACTATCTTTATCGACCGCGCCTATCGCCAATACGTTAAAGGCATCGGCAGGACGTCCAATGTGATGCCACTCGCTCATTCCCTCATTGCCGGCACTTACACAGACAATAATTCCGCGCTCTGCCGCCAACGTCGCCGCACGAGAAGCAATGCCGGTTTGTCCGTCGCAAGTGGTATAATCGGTCGCAAAAAGTGAATCATTATCAAAAACGGTATATCCCAATGAAGAATTGATTACGTCGGCACCAATACTATCCGCAAACTCTGCTCCGGCAGCCCAGAAATCCTCCTCTATCGGCTCTTCACTCCAAGGATTTTCGGTGCGTATCAGAAAATAATCGGCATTCGGCGCAGTACCCACCAACGAATCATTGATGTTGGA
>CAYYHC010000121.1:1698-7046 GCA_964471715.1 uncultured Lentimicrobiaceae bacterium
GGAACACATGATTGAGGTTACGTAAGTACCATGCTCATGTCCTACATATACATTATTCACGGGCAGCATATCATGAACGCCCACAATTTGCCCATTGTCAAACAACGACTGATAGCGAGGCAAAACATTAAAATTCTCCCAACCGGCATCTAAAACGGCAATCAGCATGCCTTCGCCGAGATAACCGGCTGCATGCAGTTGATGTCCGTTGTGAATGGCTATTTGGCCAAAACTATTGCCATAATGAATGGAATCTTCGCGAACTACCTCATTATAAGGCGCAAACGGAGCCTCCGGGTTCTCTATTGTGCTTTTTGTCAACTGATAAGTCGCGACCGGAAGCAAAGAATCAATATACGGCAAATCACGAATACCATTAAGTGTTTCATTATTAGGACAGTAAATCGTAATACTATTATCCCATTTCGATTTTGAAAGCAACACAATTTCTCCATCCAAGGAAATTACTCCGCCAATATAAGACGGATTAATCGGCAAATCCGTTTCGGTAACCGGAATTTGAAAACGTTCACGCTTATCAATCGCCCGTTGCGACAAAAAATCTTGGGGCGCATTAACCGAATAAGGTGAATTATTTTTATCGGAAAAATGTACGCGATAACAAGTAACTTGCGCATTGACAATTGAGATTACCGGCAGCATCAATGCCAATAGAGAAAAAATAATTTTCTTCATCTTTAGAAATTTTGAGCGACAAAGATACAAAATTATTGATAAAGATGCCGTTTTTACTTAATTAATTCTTTTGGGCGCCCCGGCAGTTTTTCCAACGCACATCATCCGACACACACTGCCGTCACGCTTTCCGCTCATACGCCTCGCAGCGGCGGCTTCCTGACCTTGTCTTAAAATCCATGCCCCAATACTTTTACCTTTCACTTCTCACCTGCAAAGCCGCCGCTGCTGCGGGGTATCCGCTACAATCGTTGGCGCAGTGAAAGCAAAAATGTCCCCACTTTCATATATAATGTAAAATCATTATAATATAACACCATTAGTCGCGTATCAACGACACAACCACTCCGTCCTGCGGATACCCCTCCAAAGGAGGGAAATTTGCATACCTCGTTGCGATTGTGCGGCGATAATTGAACACGAGATTCCTCATTCCGCTTCGCTCCACTCGGAATGACACGGTTGCAAGTCGTGGAGGGGAGGAAAAGCGGCGGCGGTGAAAGTGGTAAAAATAGGTACTTGTTTTGCCCGCCGCCGCTTTTCCTCTGTTGTTGGTTGGTTAGGACTGTCATTCCGAACGCAGTGAGGAATCTCCGGCAAATGGCTTTTTTCTGTACGTTTGCGCTTGATCGAAAAATCTTTTTATGGAGCGAGAAGATAGAAAAAAGGAGAAAGTGAAAAAAAATAATTGAAAAAAAATATTTAAAAAATCACTTCAATTCTCAAAAAAGTTTATATCTTTGCGCCCGAAAACAGATTATTAACTCAAAAACGGAAAATGTGAAATAACCGCACTTTCGGGTGCACCCGACATTTTAAAATAGCGTTATAAGCTGACTTAAATCTTTGAAATCTGGACAATTTCAAATTACACATCAAGGCAAAGCCGATGAACGCTCACGCTACGGCGTGGGCTTTTGTCTAATTTGATGTGTAAAGGTCGTCCAGAACCTCGAAGATTCAAATGAAACGAAAAGTTCCACGCTTTTTTTATGTCTTTTTTTAATAAAAAGAGATTGCCGAAAATCTTGAAAAGAGTAGGCACAAAATAAAATTTTATCAAAAATGGAAACAACAAAAAACGAAATGACATGGCCAAAAGCGATTTTAAAAGTTCTTGAAGAAGAAAGAAATGCTCTTCACTATCGGGAAATCGCCAATTTAATCGCTGAAAAACATTACAGAATCAACCTTGGTTCCACCCCTGAAAATACAGTTAATGCTAGGTTATCTCAGATGCCAGAGGTGTGTTCGACATACGAAAGAGGAAAATATATTTTGAAGAAATATTATGATGATTATGGGAGAAATATTACGATTGAGACTGCTGGACAAGTAATGATAGGTGCTTTTGGTCGATATTGGCGCAGAGACGTGATTAATTGGAATGTTTCATCAGACAAAATACCGCTGTTGGGAATACAGTCTTTGAATGCTAACGCCATAGATTTTCGAGAACAAAAGGGAATCTACCTTCTGCATTTGGGGCACGAGGTTGTCTATGTCGGGCGCACTATCGAACAAAATTTGGTGACAAGATTATTTCAGCATACCCAAATGAGAGATCAGTTGTATAATAGATGGGATAGCTTTTCATGGTTCGGCATATATGAAATTGATGATAAGGGAACCGTACTCAAAAAATCAAAAGAGAAGGTTGAATTGGAAAACAACGACCTTATTGCAACCTTGGAAGCATTGTTGATTGAAGTGCTGGAACCCGGATTAAATAAGCAGAGCGGTGATAGAGACAAGTTGAAAAAGAACGAGTATTTTCAATATACGAAATAAAACGATTCAACAAATAATATTTCATCAATTATGAAAAAAACAATTTTAATTCTTTTTGCCGCCCTCTTTTGGTGCGGCGCATTGCAGGCGCAGTACACCGTTTACACAGTCCATATCGGCGATGTACTCTGCACAGACAATACCACAGTGGCACCGAATGATTTTGCCGGCAGCGGCAAAACTGCACAAGGCGTGGTGTTTTTTGTGGACAGCACCGGCGAGCACGGCTGGGCGGTGGCACTGACCGAAAGCAGCACTACCTATAAATGGGAAAATCAGACGAGTTATACAAATTGTCACGATATTTCCTCCTTGCCCAACCTTACCACGCGCGATGAGGCATTATCAGACTATAACGGTTATTCCAACACACAGAAAATACGGGCAGCGGGCGGCAGTTCGCTTTATCCGGCAGTTTATGCGGTGGACTTTGCCGCCGGCTGGTATCTGCCCGCCGCCGGCCAACTCCGCATACTCTATGCGATGCGCAACGAAGTGCAAAACACCCTCACCATTCTTACAAATGCCGGTGTGACTACCGGTGTTTTCAATGGAAACTATTATTGGTCCTCTTCGGAGTCCTCGCAGAGCGACGCGTGGGACGTGCATTACGACGGGTACTACGACTACTACAGTAAGGACGGCTACTTTTCTGTTCGTAGTGTCAGGGCTTTTTAAGGAGTATCCATTTAACTATTTATCTATTTATCAATTAAAAACCGCCGCAGGCGGTCGAAAAATTTTTAGGAATCGGGTGGAATTGCCAATAATAAAATAGAAAAAGATGGGATTATACAACGAACTACCGGTATTTAAGGACACCTACCAACTGCTGTTGGAGGTGTATGGAATTACGAAAGAGTTTCCGAGAGAGTACAAATACTCGTTAGGACAGGATATGAAAATGGATGTCTTGCAACTTTTTCGTCAGTTATACCGTGCAAATCGGAGCATACAGAAAAAGGAGTATTTGGAGACTTATTTGGAGCAGTACGAGTTATTGAAAATTGAATTGCGGCTGTGTCACGATCTTCATATACTTTCCACGGTACGATTTGCCAATGTCAGTTTGTTGATGGAAAAAATAGGGAAACAGGTAACGGGGTGGAAGAATTACGCAAGCAATGTGTAATTTATACAAGAAGTAAATGATGGACAAAAACATACATTTATATTATCAGAATCCGGAATCCGATGGGAAACTGTCCTATCGAAGTGAGAAAGTGTTTGTTGAAAAAGGATCGGCGGACAGCCGGCCCGATGTGGTCGGTCGTTACGACTTACGCGCCGATGTTCCCTCTTCGGAGTACTCGCAGAACAACGCGTGGAACGTGAATTACAACGGGAACAACAACAACAACAATAAGAACAACAACAATTATGTTCGTAGTGTCAGGGCTTTAGCAGCAAACCATTCCATCTCGTCCTGTCCGTCCCTGTTTGACCAAACTACCCCTTCCCAAATTCGAATAGAAGATCTTTTTCAAGCCTATTACGATTGTCGTCGCAACAAGCGGCGTACGAGTAACGCAATGGCTTATGAAGTGGACTTCGAACGAAATTTGGTGGAATTGTATGAAGACATCAACAATGGAACGTACCAAATCGGCGCTTCTTTGGCTTTTATTGTTCAAAAACCTGTAAAAAGAGAGGTTTTTGCAGCAGATTTTCGCGACCGAATCGTTCATCATTTCGTTATCAACAAAATTAATCCGATTTTTGAAAAACTCTTTATCAATGACAGTTATAGTTGCCGCAAGGGGAAAGGCAGCCTTTATGGAATTACGCGGATAAGCGAATTTATCAGACGGTGTTCGCAGAATTACACGCGCGATGCCTATATTCTTAAATTGGATATTGAAGGATTTTTTATGCATATACGTAAAGATTTATTGTTCAATAAAATACGAAATATTATTGAGGAACAATATTTTAACGACGACAAATCCGTCATTATCGGTTTATGCAGGCAGATTATTTACAACAACCCCACTCTAAATTGCCGCTTCAGAGGAAGTCGGAGTAATTGGAAAGGTCTGCCGCACAGCAAGAGCCTTTTCGGTGTGAATGCCGATTGCGGACAACCTATCGGAAATCTGTCCTCCCAAATATTTGCCAACGTCTATTTGGATGCACTCGATAAATTTGTCACCCATACCCTACAATTCAATTACTATGGCAGATACGTGGATGATTTTATCATTATTCATCACGATAAACAGGTGTTAAAAAAGGCTGTGAAAGCTATCGCCCGATTTTTGAAGGACGAGTTGCACCTGACTCTCCATCCTAAAAAAATCTATCTGCAACACTACGCCAAAGGGGTGAAATTCATTGGTGCAGTCATCAAGAAAAAGAGAATCTATATTGCCAATCGCACGAAAGGAAACTGTTGGGAGACAATCCGGCGGCAAAATGAGATTGTCAAAGCCCATCGCCCCAATCAGGATGAAATTCTGCATTTTCAATCTTCGGTTAACTCATATCTTGGTTTTATGTGCCATTATCGCACGCATAAAATTAGAAGAAAGATTTTTAGGAAGGATATTTCCGCTTATTGGTGGAATTATGTTTATGTGCGAAAGGGATACCTTTCCCTGAAGATGAAACCTACCCGACAACCTTTGCGGACGTTTCATCTGCGAGGCGGATTCTATCGATAAGCGCAATCGCCCTATCGCACTACAACTACGTTTTTATGCACAATTCAATTTATAACAAATATAACAACAAATTATTATGAAAAAACAACTTTTTATTCTTTTGCTGCTGCTATTGACCGGCAGCAGTTTGTTCGCGCAGACGCACTTCAAAGTAGGAGACCGCTTTACGCAAGACGGGCAGACCGGCGTCATCTGCTG
>CAYYHC010000122.1:0-6957 GCA_964471715.1 uncultured Lentimicrobiaceae bacterium
CTTCTCACCTGCAAAGCCACCGCTGCTGCGGGGTATCCGCTACAATCGTTGGCGCAAATTCCCGGGTTGACGTGAATTTTGCTCCGCAATTGTTTGGGAAATATTGGTGGGAGTTTGTAGAACCCCTATTTTTTAATTGTTTTTATAGAGAAAACGGCAGACTTCCGGCAAAATAATCGAAAAGTAATTCGATGATAATGGCAGCGAGGACGGCAAAGAAGGCGACAGTGACCAATCCGCGGTTGCGCCATGCCAAAATGATGGCTACCTGTGTGGCGATGATGGCGGAAATGAAATGGGGTGACGCATCACCTGCCGGAGTCGTCGAGTATAGAACGCCGGGAAAAGTCATGGCGGCTAATACGCAATAAGGGATGTAATAGAAAAAGTCCTGAACCCACAGATTCTCAATTTTTCTTTTGAAGAAGGCAATAGGAGTTACACGTATTAAATACGTGGTTAATGCCATAATAATAAGACAAATACTTACATAACTCATTTTTCACTCCTTTCTGCATCGGTGAGCGCGTGCAATTTTTTTCTGCGTCTGTTCATCTCTTTAATGGTTGCAGCACCGGCTGCTGCCACAACTGCTGCAATGATGATGGACCAACCGCCGCCACCTACTTTTGAGATGGCATTAATGCCGGGGACATAAGTAAAAATGCAGCTTATTAAACTTGCAACTACGATGGCAACGGCAATTTTTCGGCTTTTTTTGGCTTCAGGAATGATAATGGCAATAAACATGCAATAAAGCGCAATTCCCATACAGCCTTGTATCATCGGAGGTAGTAAACCGGATGCAAATGCGCCTAAAAAGGTACCGAAAGTCCAGCCGAAAATGGGAAGTGTCATTAACCCTCCAAAAAATGGAAATTGTACATCTTCTTTTTGCATAGCGGCTAACGCAAATACCTCATCCGTAATACAATAAGCGATGATACATCTTTTGTAAAACGGCATTTTAGGCACAATTTTTTGCGTAAGAGAGAACGACATTAACATATATCGCAAATTAATGACGAAAGTAGTCACAGCCAATTCAATAAACGGCGCGCCACCTTCTATCAGCCGAATGCCGGCAAATTGTCCCGCAGAAGCCATATTGGTAAATGAAATCAATACCGCCACCCACGGGTCAAGTCCCGCTTTTACGGCAACAATTCCAATAGTGAAAGCAACGGGAATATATCCCAAACAGATTGGTAAACCTGTCTTTAATCCTCTAATAAATTCCTTCATTCACGCCCCCCTGCATCAATTTTCGTTAAGAATATAGCGTTCAGCTTCGAGGGCTGCTTTACAACCCGAAGCGGCGGCGGTGATGGCTTGGCGAAAGTGCGGGTCCTGCACGTCTCCTGCGGCGAAAACTCCCGCAACATTGGTCTGTGAGGTGCCGGCTTTCGTGATGATGTAACCCTGCGTATCCAAGTCGATTTGTCCGGCAAATAAATCGGTTACCGGCGTGTGACCAATGGCGACGAAAACACCGTCAATGGCTATCTGACTATTGTTATGTGTTTGTGTATCAGTTAATAATAAACCCGTTACATCTTTTTTAAAGCCTTCCTGTTTCCCTAAGATTTCAGCAGGAACCTTATTCCAAACTATTTCAATGTTAGGCGACTCAAACACGCGTTTTTGCATGGCTTTGGAGGCTCTGAACTCGTCACGACGATGGATTAAATAGACTTTTTTGCATAATTTGGCAAGGTAGAGTGCCTCTTCCAAAGCCGTATCACCCCCGCCAATCACCGCAACCTCTTTACCACGATAGAAAAATCCGTCGCAAGTGGCACAGGCGGAAACCCCGAATCCACGGAATGTTTTTTCGGATTCCAATCCTAACCAGCGAGCAGTGGCACCGGTGGCAATAATGACCGTATCGGCAATAATTTCCTTTTCGTCATCAATAGTGCAGACAAAAGGACGTTTGGAAAAATCAACTTTGGTGACCATTCCGGTACGTAGGTCGGTACCGAGGCGAAGTGCTTGTTCTCTAATATCTTGCATTATCTCCGGACCACTTTTGCCTGTCGGATAGCCCGGAAAATTTTCTACATCTGTAGTGATGGTCAACTGTCCGCCCGGCATAATACCTTCAATGAGTACCGGCTTTAAGTCGGCACGGGAAGCGTAGATGCCGGCAGTATAGCCTGCCGGCCCCGAACCGATAATCAAACATTTTACTTTTTCTGGCATTCGTTTTATTTTATGAAAGCAATAATGTCACCTTTGCGGACTTTGTCTCCTTGTTGTGCAATAACGGAGATTAATTTTCCATTAAACAGTGACCTAATTTCTTCAAGTCCAAAATAGGTGTCAAGCGCGCAAACGCTGTCCCCTTCTTTGTAAGATGTGCCAATGGCTGGTGCCATAGATGGCTCATTAACAGCTAATTCCCAAATAACTGTACCTGCTGTGCTGGCTACAATCGGTTTGGCATCGGGTTCTTTGGCAGTGACGCCAGCAATGAGTTCTTCGCGAATGACTTCCGGTGCTTTTATCTCTTTAACAATCACTTGAACGTTGGAGGCTTTTTTAGCTTTTTCTAACTCTTCTTCAAATTTTTTCTTGGCAGTGCCGTTTTTGTAATCAATATATTGTCGTTCGTGCATGGCTATTTCGAATAGTTCTTCGTCATCTTGTCCGCAATCCCAACCGTTTTCTTTCATCTGTTCGCGGAATTTGGGCAATTCATCAGGATAGTTGTCTTGTGGAACGCCGGTGAAAAATTCGTAACCGTTTTGTTTGGCAAGTTCAACAATTTCCGGTGCCAATTGACCGGGGAGTTTGCCGGTTTTGCCCAAAATCATATCCCACGTATTTTTGTCCATTTGCGAAAAACGCTCTTTGCCTTGTGCCATCTGCATGATGTTCAGCAATGCAATATTCTTAACGTATTGACTGAAAGGAGTTACCAATGGAGGATTGCCGACTTTAGGCCATACATAAGCCACTTCTTCAAATAAATTGACTAATAATTCGTCTTGTGAGAGTTCTTTTTTGCCACTGTTTTTGAGGAACATATTAATTCCGTTGTGGACACCTTTCAAGTCTGCCATCATTGAACCCATCATGCCGCCCGGAAGACCGCAACCAACTAATAATGAAGTCATTATTTTGTTTTTCGGATCCATGAAATAACCCAAGAAGTCATCAATAAATTCTTGAGTGAGACGGCGTACTTCCATGTAGGCGTTCATATTGATTTCGGGAACATCAAATCCGGCATCTTTCAACATCGCCTGAATGGTAATGACATCCGGGTGAACCATACCCCAAGAGAGCGGTTCCATGGCAACATCAATAATGTCGGCGCCGTTTTTGGCAACTTCCAAAGTGGATGCAACGGAAAATCCGGGACCGGTGTGTCCGTGATATTGTACAATAATGTGAGGATATTTGTCTTTGATGGCTTTAACCAAACGTCCTAGAGTGACGGGACGTCCCACACCTGCCATATCTTTTAGCGCAATTTCATCGGCACCGAAAGCGACTACTTTATCTACAATATCCATATAGTATTCAACCGTGTGAATAGCTGAATGTGTGATACTTAAGCCAACTTGAGAAATCATTCCGGCTTCTTTGGCATATTTTACCGACAATTCCAAATTGCGAGGATCGTTCAGACCGCAGAAAGAGCGGGCAATATCCACGCCTTGGGCTTTTTTGACTTGGAACATCAATTTTCGTACATCTGCCGGAACGGGGTACATACGCAATCCGTTGAGTGCACGTTCCAACATTTGTGTTTGAATACCGGCTTCATTGAATGGTTTGGTCCATTCTCTCACCGCTTTGTTCGGGTTTTCACCATAAAGCAAATTGACTTGTTCTGCAGCACCGCCGTTCGTTTCCACTCTCGCAAAACAGCCCATGTCAATAATGGCGGGAGCCACTCTGACTAACTGATCTACACGAGGAACGTACTTGCCGGATGATTGCCACATATCACGGTACAAAAGGCAAAATTTTATTTGTTTTTTCATTTTATATTGAGATTTTGTTTGATTTAGAATAATAAGAATCCAAAATTAATTAAAAACACTTCTTCAACCGTTTTGTTCATTATTTGAGGTCCGTATTTCGAGTATTTGAGAATAGGATGTTTGCATCTTTTTTTGTTGAAAAAATATCATAAAATATTGATAAACAATTGTTTGCAATATTATGGATATTTATATTTTTTCGATTGCGGAGTTGGACATTACTCAAGCAAAAACGATGGCAAAAATACTAAAAAAAACGGCTCTTTCAGCGTTTTTGCAGGAATTAATTCGATTAAATAATAACTGAATTAATATATTGATAATCAATGTGTTTTGGGGATATAAGTTTGATACTTTTCAATTCTGCCGGTTCCATTTGGAATATTGTTGAACAACTTGGATTAAGGCAAAACGATGGTTCCCGCCATTGTACGCAAAAAGCTGTTGCTTAATGAAATTGACAATTCATTGTAGGATTTGGCGGTTTTGACCATTCCATCAAACAAATTCCAGCGCAGTGCCGACAAAATGGATTCCTCAATCCAATACAAAAAACGAGTTTGTCGATGCCGATATTCCTCTTTTTTCAATTTCAGGTACAATGGTAATCCGTCGGAGGTGTCATGCCATAAATCCACAAATGCGTATTCAAAATGTTGCGAATTCATTTCATTGTGAAGGTAGTCGAAAGCATCGGCACAGACCAGAATCACCTTTTCCTTGTGGGCAAATTGAGGCAAAATATAATTCTCGAAGAGCTGAATGACATTCCGGTCACGCTCAACGACAGTTATTTGTTGTACGTTCTCTTTTTCGGAAGCCATATAGACAAAATAACCCAATCCTAAACCGAATGTGACCACCTTTTGTTGCACGGTGTCAATTGCCGGTTGCATGGTCGCAATTTCGTTGGGTTTTATCGCCATCCATTCGTGATTATTTTCCATCACGACAGGAAAAGAAAAAGCCTCACGCATGAAGCCTAAGCGGGGAATTTCCCGAAAATCACTTTTCAAAATAATGTCATCATAAATGAAAGCTTCGTAGGGTTGGTAAGTGTCGTAAGTGAGTTTCCAATTCGCAAATGTTTTTTCGGGAATGTGAATGTTGCGATAATATGGATTAGCCTGATAGTCAGCGATTGACAATTCTTTTACCGATTCTCGAAAATAGTCATTGGCGAACTGTTTGTCCGCATTGTTGTTTTCAATGTCCAAGCCGCACAGGTGAGTGAGTAGAATATAATACAAAAACTCGTCCGACAATTGGTGATGTGGATTTAATTGTTGGATGAGTTCTTTATGAATGGCTCTCGGGCTATCGTTGAGATAATCGCACAACAACCAGCTAAACCGGTTGTTATGTTCTCTAATTTTAATAAGTTGATTAATCTTGTCTTGCTCGTTGGGGAGCAATTCTGTTTTCATATTAGCAACGGTCAATGGCATTCAAGTCGTTGAAAGCGATTTGAAGTCTTTCAATCATACTTAACTCACCTTCGCGCAAGAATTTGCGTGGGTCGTAATACTTTTTATTGGGTTTGTCTTCCCCTTCAGGGTTACCGATTTGAGCTTGAAGGTAGGCTTGATTTTTTTTGTAATAATTCATAACTCCTTCCCAGAAAGCCCATTGTGTATCGGTATCGATATTCATTTTCACTACGCCATAGCTGATAGCTTCTTTAATTTTGGCAGGTTCGGAGCCGGAGCCGCCGTGAAATACGAAGTTGACGGGATTAGGGGCAGTTTTGAATTTCTCTTCAATATATTTTTGAGAATTGTTCAAAATGACAGGTTCCAATTTTACATTTCCGGGTTTATAGACGCCGTGAACATTCCCGAAAGAGGCGGCAATGGTAAAATTAGGACTAATTTTGGATAGTTCTTCGTAAGCAAAAGCAACATCTTCGGGTTGTGTATATAGTCGGGCGCTGTCGATGCCTGTGTTATCCACGCCATCTTCTTCACCGCCGGTAATGCCCAATTCGATTTCCAAAACCATTTCAATTTTTGACATTCTTGCCAAGTATTTTTTGCAGATTTCAATATTTTCTTTTAATGGTTCGGCAGACAAATCCAACATGTGGGAACTAAAAAGCGGTTTTCCGTGTGTTTTATAGAATTTTTCGCCGGCATCCAACAAACCGTCAATCCAAGGGAGGAGTTTTTTGGCAGCGTGGTCGGTGTGAATAATAACGGGAACTCCGTATAATTCGGCTACTTGATGAATATGCATGGCACCTGAAACAGCACCGATAATGGCGGTTTTTTCACCATCGTTGGAAAGTGCTTTACCTGCGTAGAAGTGTGCACCACCATTTGAAAATTGAATCATCACCGGTGAATTTGCTACTTTGGCAGCTTCTAAAACCGCATTCACAGAATCTGTTCCTACGACATTTACTGCGGGGATGGCAAATTTTTCTTGCTTGGCAATTCTGAAAATCTCTTGTAAATTTTTACCGTAAACAACGCCGGCGTCAACTTTCGAAAATATTTTTTCTGACATAATAGGTGATATTTTGATTATTAATTTGTTTATAATAAATAATTTGAGTCGAATAAATAAAACGAACCAACCGAATGCAAAAATACATTATTTATTCAGAATGGTGACATACATATTAAAACTTTTATGATTCATTTTTGATGTCGATTGTGAGCCTGCAATATCGTAATTATACAAGGAACGAAGTGTAATAATGTTCAGAATATTTTCCGTGAAAGCGAAATAAAAGTACCAAAAATAGTGCGTTTTTAAAGTGTCAAAAAACGTGTTTTACGAGAGTGATAATTGTAATTTATTAAAAATAAGGATATTATAATAAAAATGAAAAAAGAATAATGCAATTAAAAAAAAAGTTTGGGATGTAAATTTTTTTTGTATTTTTGCAGCCTGAAAAACGGCGGGGTAGCTCAGATGGTTAGAGCGTCGGATTCATAACCCGGAGGTCTCGAGT
>CAYYHC010000123.1:0-6796 GCA_964471715.1 uncultured Lentimicrobiaceae bacterium
ATGAACCTTTCGCAGGCGTTGACCCTATCGCCGTGGAAGACATTCAGGTGATTATCGGCAAGTTAAAAGAAAAAAATATCGGAATTTTGATTACCGACCATAATGTACACGAAACATTGGCAATTACCGACCGCGCCTACATCTTACACGAAGGAACCGTCCTCCGCACCGGCAACGCACAAGAATTAGCTGCCGATGAGTTCGTCAGACAAGTTTATCTCGGTAAAAACTTTGAACTTAGAACCGTATAATTTCTATTTCTCTAAGGGTTTCCTTACATAATGCGGCATCTCAAACGGTATTTCCATCGACAATTCTATGTAACCCGCAAATTCATTTTCTTCAAACCACGGCATTTGATATATCAATTTTTTGATACCGTTTTTTTCTATTGTATATGAGTTAACATTATGATTTTCAAATAGTTGTTTAAGTTTTGTACGCGCCGGTTCCGGGTGACAATCAAATAACGAATGGCCAATAATACTTGCCCCTTCCTTGACAAAAGTAGCAACCGATTTGTCGTTCATTTCTAAAATTTTACCGTTTTTATCACATACCGTGACCGAAATAGGAGCCCCTTGAAAATATTCTATCATATCATTTTATTTAAGCGTGCAAAATTACATCTTTTGTGCTGTAAAAACGACTTTTTTGAAAAAAATCATGTACCTTTGCTCTCAAAATTTTGGCAATAAAACTATCTTCCAATGAATCAAAAATGTCTGATGCGTATTAGCTGCATATTACTGATAATCTTATGCTTAATGAATGGAAGTCTTTCCGCTCAAGGCAATAGCAGTCTTTTTACCGATGACGCGAAAGCCAAAGAAATTTTCTATTCGGGAAACATGAATGAGGCTGTGCGCCACTTTAATGAATTACTGCGCGTGGATTCCAACCATTATGAATATAATATGCTCATCGCTTTTGCCTATCTTCATTCCAATATTGATAAAAGTAAAGCCATCGTGCATTATCAACGCGCACTGAAAAATCCTAAAGCCGACCCATATATTTATTTCGATTTGGGAAAAGCCTATATGCTCTGCTATCGTTTTGATGAAGCAGTCGAATCATTTAAAACGTTCATCTCTAAGGGAATAAAAGTGGACAAGAATGATTTTCCGCCCGAAAGATATATGGAGATGTGCCAAAATGCAAAATTGTTGATTTCTCTTCGAAATAATGTTACCATTGAAAATATTGGGGAAGCGGTCAACTCTCCTTTTCCTGATTATAATGCGTTTATTGATGCCTCCGAAACCACACTCTTTTTCTCGGCAAAACGGCAGCAGAATTATGGCGTTTTAATGGATATTGATGGTTTCAAAATGCCGGATGTCTATAAATCCGATTTTGTTGATGGGAAATGGAGTCCTGCCGAAAAATTGCAAAGTCCCCTCAATAGCGGAATGGTTGAAGACATTGTGGGCGTGTCTGCCGATGCTGAAACTTTGCTCTTATATTTTAATAATGAAAGAGGTTATAACGACATTTTCATTTCGCACAAAGAAAAAAGACAATATTCGCGACCGGAGTTGTTGAGTTTGACCGTGAATAGCGAACAAATGGAAGAGGGAGCAATAATTTCGCCGGACGGCAAATGGCTTTTTTTCTCATCCAATCGACCCGGAGGAATGGGCGGGATGGACATCTATTATTCGCGAAGATTGCCCAATGGCGAATGGAGCAATCCAATGAATGCCGGTGCCAATATCAATACGCAATATGACGATAATTTCCCGTATATAGCGCCCGATGGGGTTACCTTTTTCTTTAGCTCTCAAGGACATAACAGCATGGGCGGCTACGACCTTTTTAAATCCTCATGGAACGAAAAAGATCAGTTTTTTGCCATTCCCGAGAACTTGGCTTTCCCTATTAATACACCCGATGACAATAAATCCATCTCCGTCACTCAATCGGGTAGATATGCCTACATAGCCGACTTCCGTGAAAACAGCAAGGGCGATGTCGATATTTATAAAGTTACATTTTTAGATGTGAAAGCTCCCTATTGTGTCGTCAAAGGGCAAATTGTTGATGTGGATAGTGCGCTTTTAATGAGTGAATTACAACGTTATAAAGTGGAGATACGTCAAGCCGGTACCAAACAACAAGTGGGAGTCTATCGTCCCAATTTGCACAATGGAACTTTCTCATTCATTTTGCATCCAGGAATCTATCTACTTGATTTTTATGTTGATGACAAATTACAATATTCTCTCGATTATTTTATTGAAGATAGAGAACCTGCTGCCAATGAACGTATTGTGGACTTTAAAATACAGTAAACCAATATAATGAAAAGAAATATTCTCATATTAATTTTTTGCCTTCTGTCCGTAAGTGTTGTGGCACAGAATTTTAAAGGCGGCTTGCGGGTGGGTTTCACCGGAACACAGATTTCGGGTGATGATCTTTCCGGCTTCAACAAAATGGGAGCTTACGCGGGTGGTTTCGTGAATTGGCGTTTTCCCAATCAACCTAAATGGGCGGTTCAGATGGAAATCAACTTTATCATGAAAGGAAGCAGTAAATTTTTGATTGCTGATAAAGATGGAAATATTGGAGATAAATACGTACTGACCATGTGCTATACGGAAACTCCGTTTTTAGCTAAGTTTAATATAATCAAAGGATTGGAAATTGAATTGGGACCTTCTATCAATTTTTTGGTGTATGCAGTCGAGAAAGATGCCAATGGTATAATTCCCGGACGTCAACAATTCCGATTAGGCGAATTATCTGCAATCGGCGGCATAACTTATTTGTTCAAAGAACATTATGGAATTAATCTAAGGTATTCTCAATCCATTATTCCGGTGCGTGTCAACGATGGCTATCACGGCGATTATCGTATGAACAAAAAACAATTCAACAGTGCCATCGCCTTTAGTCTGTTCTATCAGTTTTAAACAAAATACAATAAAAAAAAATGTTTTTCGTTTCGCTACTACTAAATTTTATTTACTGTGAAATATTGTAAACTTCTTATAGCCACATTATTACTGACGGTTCTGACAGTTCAGTTACCTGCTCAAAAACTTAGTTTTGGAGTTCCTAACCTTTTAAAATACGATAATCAGTTATTTCATTTCGGCTTTTTAATCGGTTATAATCAATTTGATTTTGATATTCGTCCGAAAGCGGATTTAAGTCAATATGATTCATTAATGGTGATTAATACGGCAGCGTTGAGTGGCTTTAATTTGGGAATTGTGACCAATTTACGCTTGGGCAAATATTTTGATTTACGCTTTATTCCGGGACTTTCATTTGGTGACAGAGTGGTGAATTACAGCATTTTATATTCTGATAAATCAACATTGGTTACCAAAAAAAATATAGAATCGGTCTATTTGGATTTGCCGTTGCTGATAAAAATGAAGTCCTCGCGTATGCACAATGTGCGGGCCTACGTTGTGGCAGGTGCGCAATATAGTTTAGACCTTATTTCGGCAGCGAAAAAGCAAACCAACAATCCTAAAGAAATTATGCTCAAACTATACCCGCACGATGTTCAAGCACAAGTAGGTGTGGGCATTGATTTCTATTGTACTCATTTTAAGTTCTCTACAGAATTTAAGATGTCATTTGGACTAATGAATCTTTTGGTTTCCGAAAATAATATGTACGCCGAAAGTATCCATTCACTGAAATCTAAAATGATGCAAATATCATTTCTATTCGAATAAAATTCAAAATTTATGGCAAATAACGAAGAACTATTTAAACAAATTATTTCACACGCAAAAGAATATGGATACATTTTTCCATCCAGCGAAATTTATGACGGTCTTAGCGCAGTTTACGACTACGGTCAGTATGGCGTTGAACTGAAAAACAATATTAAACAGTATTGGTGGAAATCGATGGTACAATATCATGAAAATATTGTAGGAATCGACAGCGCCATTTTTATGCACCCAACCATTTGGAAAGCTTCCGGTCACGTGGACGCTTTTAATGACCCGTTGATTGATAACAAAGATTCCAAAAAAAGATACCGTGCCGATGTTTTGATTGAAGATCATATTCAAAAAATAGAAGATAAAATCAATAAAGAGGTCGAAAAAGCAAAAAAAAGATTTGAAGATTTTGATGAAGCATTATATCGCCAAACCAATCAACGTGTAGTTGAATATCAACAAAAAATGGACGAGATTACTCAACGCTATGCACAGTTGATGGGTGACAATGACTTAAAAGGTATTAAGGCATTGATTGAAGAATTGGGCATTGCTTGTCCGATTTCCGGTACCAAAAATTGGACGGATGTTCGTCAATTTAATTTGATGTTTTCCACACAAATCGGTTCTGTTGCCGAAGGTGCCGATACCATTTATCTGCGTCCGGAAACGGCTCAGGGAATTTTTGTCAATTTTTTGAATGTTCAAAAAACGGGCAGAATGAAAATTCCTTTCGGTATCGCTCAAATAGGCAAAGCATTTCGTAATGAGATTGTTGCACGTCAGTTTATTTTCCGTATGCGCGAATTTGAACAGATGGAAATGCAATTTTTCGTTCGCCCCGGTGAAGAGTTAAAGTGGTTCGAATTCTGGAAAAGTGAACGTATCAAATGGCATCAGGCGTTGGGTATCTCTGCCGATAAATATCGTTTCCACGATCACGAAAAATTGGCGCATTACGCGAATGCTGCAACGGACATCGAATTTCAATTCCCATTCGGTTTTAAAGAATTGGAAGGCATTCACTCTCGTACCAATTACGATTTGAGTCGCCATGAAGAATTTTCAGGTAAAAAAATTCGTTATTTTGATACCGAAACCAACGAAAGTTACGTGCCTTACGTGGTCGAAACATCGATTGGTGTGGACAGAATGTTTTTAGCCGTATTCAGTAATGCCTATTGCGAAGAAACTTTGGAAGATGGAAGTACGCGTACCGTTCTTCGCTTGCCTGCAATGCTGGCACCTGTCAAAGTGGCGGTTCTTCCGTTAGTAAAAAAAGACGGAATGCCGGAAAAAGCCCGTGAAATATTGCGTCAATTGCAACGTCATTTCTTATGCCAATATGATGAAAAAGATGCCATCGGACGCCGCTATCGCCGTCAAGATGCCATTGGAACTCCATACTGCATAACTATTGATAATCAAACATTAGCGGACAATACCGTCACCATTCGGGAACGAGATACAATGCAACAACATCGTATTGCCGCAGACGAATTGGTAGCATCTCTTTTACCCAAAATGACCCTATAATATAAATATTTTGCAATTATGATAAAAAGAGAGTTTTACCATTACATTTTTATTTGTTTTTGCCTCATATTTTCCATTTCTTGCAGTACTTCGCAATCCAATGTACGGAAAAATAACAAGGAAATTGTGATTCTTCATACAAATGACACACATAGCCAATTGGAACCCGTCATGGAAAAAGCAATGAAAGCTGAGGTCGGTGGAGTATTAAGAAGAATGGAATATGTGGAACAGGTAAGAAAAAATAATAAAACTGTCTTTTTGTTTGATGCCGGGGATTTTTCGCAAGGAACACCTTACTACAATCTGTTTAAAGGAGTTCCCGATATCTTTTTCTTTAATCAGATAGGGTATGATGTGGTTACATTGGGAAATCATGAGTTTGACGAAGGAGTTCAAAATTTGGCAAATCGCTTAAAAAATGCAAATTTCCAAGTGGTTTGTGCCAACTATTCGTTCAAAAATACTGATTTACAAAAAATTGTAAAACCTTACGTCATCTTGAATAAAGATGATATTAAAGTGGGCGTTTTCGGTCTGACCATTGACCTGCACGGACTTAGTGCAAGCAATAATCTTTTTGATACGATTACTTATCATGATGCCATCGAAACGGCTCAAAAGATGGTGACTCAATTGCAAAATGAAAAATGTGACTTGATTATTTGTTTATCTCATTTGGGAATTACACCCGATGATACTACACCGGATAATCCGATGTGTGACAAGAAGTTGGCGAATGAAGTGAAGGGAATTGACATCATCATTGGCGGACATAGTCACGAAGTTGTTGACACAATTATTAATGGAACTCGCATAGTTCAAAATGACGACAAGGGGGGGACAATTGGCCGCTTTGCGTTGAAACAAATTGAATGATAATGGAAGAAAACAGAATAATAACGATTGATGAACTTTTAGAAGTTAAAACGTATGATTCGGTAAATTTGCAGTGCAAAGGTTGCGAAAACAGATGCGCCATTAAGAAAATCAACTTTTCCAATCAACGACACTATTATTCAGGAAATAAGTGTGATAAAGTTTTTTCAAACTTGGATGCAGCGGAGCAAAATGGAATCAATTTTCATGTCATTAAATATGAAAAGTTGTTTGCCCGCAATTGCGAACTTCCCAATCCAATCCTGCGCATAGGCATTCCGCGCGGATTAATCTTCTATGAAGATTACCCTTTTTGGCATACTTTGCTGATGAAATGCAATATACAGCCGGTTTTGTCGGGCGCGACCACCGTCTCACAATACGAAAAAGGGATTAAAACTATCATGGCTGACAATATCTGCTTCCCGGCTAAATTGATGCACGGTCACATTATTTATTTAATAAAAAAAAATGTGGACAGAATTCTCTATCCATATAATGTTTATGAACGAAAAGATGACAAAAAAGCGGTCAATAGTTACAATTGTCCTATCGTTTCCGGCTATTCCGATGTTCTAAAAAGTGCCATTGATCCCGAAGACCAATACGGCATTCCTATTGATGCGCCGATTTTGAATTTCAATAAACCAAAATTGCTGCAACTATCATTGATTGAGTATTTATCG
>CAYYHC010000124.1:0-6764 GCA_964471715.1 uncultured Lentimicrobiaceae bacterium
GAGGAGATAGTAGAGATGCACCAACTCAAATATTATTTTAATGATTTTGCCCTGTAAAATTTAATACTCTTTCTCAATTTTAAATAAATTATGCTATTTTTGCAACCGTTATTATGCCAATGTATCACGTAGAAGAAGTGTGCGGATTTGGCATGTAAACAATCAATATAAAACCCTAAATATGAAAAAAATCAATTTATTAATTTTTGTCTTTATGATGGTGTGCGCCGGTGTATTGCACGCACAACAAACCATTACGTTATTATTTACCGGCACGAAAAGCGATAACACCTACCAACAGTTGGATAGTGTGGTCATTACTAACACAACCCGCAGTTGGGCGGAAACTATCGTTTACCCCGATACTATTTTGAATATTTCCGTGGGAGTTGGCATTAACGAAATGAACAACGCCATTTCCGAAATTAAAACCATCCCCAATCCATTTAATGGGCAAACGGAAGTGAGCGTAAGTCTGACACAATCCGATCAAGTGACCATGCAGATTTTTGATGTTACCGGAAGACTATTTGGGGATTACAGCAGCATTTTGTCACAAGGAACACATCTGTTCCAAATTAACCTGACCACGCCGCAAACTTATTTCTTAACTATCACCACAACACAAGGCAAACAGACTTTGAAAATATTGAATGCCGGCAACGGCAAGCTGAATTCCATTACCTCAAAAGGTATGACAAATAATGTTGTGAAGGTGCAATTGAAATCTACCACCGACCATCCGTTTCAGTTGGGCGATAGGATGCGCTATGTGGGGTATGCAACATACAATGGACAAGTGTATGAAAGTCAAACGATTGAACAAACGCAAAGTGTAAGTGAAAACTTTGTTTTGAGTTTTGATATAAGAACAATTCCTACTGTAATTACCAATACGGTGAGTAATATTACTGATACTACCGCCACTTGCGGAGGGCGTGTCACCGTCGATGGTGGTGAAGCGGTAACTGTGCGCGGGGTATGTTGGAGTACTAATCATAATCCGACCATTGCAGATAACCATACTACTGATGGTATCGGAACAGGAGCTTTTACAAGCAGCATAACAGGATTAATTGTCGAAACGACCTATTATGTGCGGGCGTATGCGACTAATAGTGTAGGAACGGCGTATGGCAATGAAGAAACCTTTGCCACTCCTGTTTGGCAATGCGGTATTAGCACCATGAGAGATGTTGACAACAACGAATATGAGACCGTACAATTGGGCACTCAATGCTGGATGGCAGAGAACTTGCGAACCACCAAATATGCTGATAATACCATTATTGACCTTGGTAATACCACCGACACTACCGTTGCTTATCGATATAGTCCAAACGACAATGCCGATAATGTAGCCGACTTTGGTTATTTGTACAATTGGAAAGCGGTCATGCACAATTCTTCTTCTTCCGATGTAAACCCCAGTGGCGTGCAAGGAATTTGTCCAACAGGTTGGCATGTACCTTCAGCAGCCGAGTTTGACCAAATGCAGGCGTGGGTTGGCAGCCATACTTATCACTGTGGTGATGATACGAGCGCAATAGCCAAGTCATTGGCTTTCGCAACAGGTTGGAACACAAGTACAATCACCTGTGCGGTTGGGAATGGACAAACTTCCAACAACACCACCGGTTTTTCTGCTCCGTCCGCCGGCTACTACTACGGTGCTTACAATGGTTTTGGTACAGACGCTTTCTTTTGTAGTGCTACCGAGTTCGATAGTACGGGTGTTTACTACCGCTGCCTCTACTATAATAATGCATACGTGGGCAGCTATGGAACCAGTAAGTACTACGGTTTTTCGGTTAGGTGTCTTCGCGATTAGCATTACCAATCGTGAAACGCAATTTATACTGAACAATTGGCAATTGAATGGTCGGGACGAATGTGTAGAAGCGGTGCATACATTGTCTGAGAAATAACGATGAATTCTGTCCTACAGGAACAAACGTTGGATAGAATGAGAGATGCGGGATTTGACCGGCGTGTCGTAGATAATTGACAATTTTGAAAATAATTGAGTCGTAATTGTCTCCATTAACGCAGTTGGAAAAATGTGATTTTTTTATTTATTCTTGCCGGAAAAATGTGATAATCTTACACTTGTCCCTATTTTTTGACTTTTTTATTGAAACGTTTTTGCGTGAAAAGTTGCTCTCGCCGGGGTGCCCTAATAAAAATAATTCTTTTTAAGTTTAATTTCCTGATTATGCGCGTAGTTCAAAATCTTCATGTAAATTTGCACCCTTAAACAAATTATCAATATAATATGGAAATTGCTACAAAATACGAACCGCAACTAATTGAAAATAAGTGGTATAGTTTTTGGATGGAGCATAAATTGTTCGCTTCTTCTCCTAATGCAAAACCTTCTTTTACCATCGTGATTCCGCCACCAAATGTGACCGGAATTTTACACATGGGGCACATGTTGAATAATACGATTCAGGATATTTTGGTTCGACGCGCCAGAATGCAGGGTTTTAATGCTCTTTGGGTGCCCGGAACCGACCACGCCTCCATCGCGACTGAGGCTAAAGTGGTGGGAATGTTGAAAGAAAAAGGTATTGATAAAAAAGATTTGTCGCGCGATGAGTTTTTGAATTACGCTTGGCAATGGAAAGAAAAACACGGCGGGATTATTTTGCAGCAACTTAAAAAGTTAGGAGCCTCATGCGATTGGGATCGTACGAAATTTACGATGGATCCGGATTTGTCGGAGGCAGTGATTGACGTTTTTGTCGATTTATATAATAAAGGTAAAATTTATCGCGGCGTGCGTATGGTCAATTGGGATCCCCAGGCACTGACGGCCGTTTCCGATGAGGAAGTCATTTATAAAGAGGTGCAATCCAAATTGTATTATGTTCGTTATCAAATAGAAAATTCTGATAATGAATATGTTACAATTGCGACGACCCGCCCTGAAACGATTCTTGGCGATACCGCTATTTGTATGCATCCCGATGACGAACGCTATCAACACCTGAAAGGGAAAAAAGCAATTGTTCCTTTGGTTAATCGCGTGGTTCCGCTCATTTTTGACGAATATGTGGATCGCAATTTTGGTACCGGCGCACTGAAAATTACCCCCGCTCACGATATTAATGATTATAATTTGGGCATAAATTGGATACCATCAACATTTTTAATGATAACGGGACATTGAACGAAAATGCACAGTTATTGGTTGGTACAGAGCGTTTTGCTGCACGTGACGCCATCATTCCGCTGTTGGAAAATGCCGGAAGTTTGGTCAAAGTTGAAGATTATGTCAATAAAGTGGGCTATTCTGAAAGAACACAGGTGGCAATTGAACCCAAATTGTCGTTACAATGGTTTTGCGATATGACTTCTTTAGCAAAACCTGCCTTGGAAGCTGTTATGAATGAGGATATTAAGTTCTATCCCGATAAATTTAAAAATACCTACGCTTATTGGATGGAAAATGTAAAAGATTGGTGCATCAGTCGTCAATTGTGGTGGGGACACCGTATTCCGGCATACTATCTTCCCAATAAAGAGTTTGTTGTAGCTAAAACCGGAGAAGAAGCGCTGCAAATTGCCCGACAAAAGTTCCCCGAATTGAATTTGACGGACGGTGATTTGAAACAAGATGAAGATGTTTTGGATACTTGGTTTTCCTCTTGGTTGTGGCCTATGTCGGTGTTTGATGGAATGAGATTTCCTGATAATGAGGAGATTAAATATTATTATCCGACAAGTGTGTTGATTACGGCGCCCGATATTATTTTCTTCTGGGTGGCAAGAATGATTATGGCAGGATTGGAATGGCGCAAGGAAATTCCGTTTAAACACGTTTATTTTACCGGTACCGTTCGCGATAAACAAAGACGAAAAATGTCGAAATCGTTGGGTAATTCGCCTGATCCTATCTTGTTGATGGAACAATTCGGTGCGGATGGCGTGCGCTTGGGGATGTTACTCAGCTCTCCCGCCGGCAACGACTTGCTTTTTGATGAATCATTGTGCGAACAAGGTCGTAACTTTAGCAACAAAATCTGGAATGCTTTCCGCTTAATCAATGGTTGGAATATTGATGAAAATGCTTCACAACCTACTCATACCGCTGTGGCAATTCAATGGTTCCGCCAACGTTTTAACCGCTCTTTAGCAGAAATTAACGATAACTTCAACAAATTTAGGATCTCAGATGCCTTAATGACCGTCTATAAGTTGGTTTGGGACGATTTTTGCGCTTATTTCCTTGAAATTGTAAAACCTGCCTATCAACAACCCATTGACGGACAATCTTATCGCGAAATAATAGATATTTTTGAAGATTTAATGAAGGTTTTACACCCGTTTATGCCGTTTATTACGGAAGAATTGTGGCAAAATCTTAAACAAAGAGGTGAAAATGAATCTATTATGGTTACCGAAATGCCGAAATGCAACGCTGAAACCGGCAATGATGACATTTTGGAAAGATTTGCCGTTACACAAAAAATTGTTGAAAATATAAGACGTATTCGTGCAGAAAAAAATATTGCACAAAAAAATCAAATTCAACTATTGGTGATTAAGGATGCTAAGGATGTCGATGAATCAATGGACAGCATTTTATTGAAATTGTGTAATCTATCAGACATTCAGTACGTTAGTGAGAAAGTGTCCGGCACTTGTTCTTTTATTGAACAAAATGTTGAGTACTTGATTCCGATTGCGCAAAATATTAATGTAGAAGAGGAATTAAAAAAGCTGAATGAAGAATTGACTTATACCGAGAGCTTTTTACAATTTGTACTGAAAAAATTGTCGAATGAGCGTTTTGTTAACAATGCACCCGAACAAGTGGTAAATGTGGAGCGTAAAAAACAATCGGATGCAGAGGAAAAAATTAAATTATTAAAAGAACAAATTGCTAATTTAAAGTAATTTAGATGAAAGAAATCATTCGTTTTTTGTGCATTATTGCTGCGTTTGTTGCTATTGTCTATTTTATGGAAATTGACAATAAAAGGGATATTTTCTTTGGCGGATTTATCGGTATTACAGCCGCTTTTTTGGTATTTTTTTTAATCCGTAAAATTAGAAAAAAATGATAAAAGAGTTAATTGAAAAAGCCTGGGATCAGTTGTCTTTATTACAAAATATTGATACTCAAGAAGCAATAAGTGCTGCTGTGGAACAATTGGATAAAGGAATTTTGCGTGTTGCCGATTGTGATGGTGGCGAGTGGCATGTGAACGAATGGGTAAAAAAAGCGGTGATTCTTTATTTTCGTATTCAATCAATGGAAGTTCGTCAATCCGGTATTTTTGAATTTTACGACAAAATAGATTTGAAAAAGGGGTACGAAGATTTGCAGGTTCGCGTTGTACCGCAAGCTACTGCTCGTTATGGTGCTTACCTTGCTCCCGGTGTGGTGATGATGCCTTCGTATGTCAATATTGGTGCTTATGTTGATAGCGGTACCATGATTGATACGTGGGCAACGGTAGGTTCGTGCGCACAAATCGGGAAGAATGTACATTTGAGCGGTGGAGTAGGTGTGGGCGGCGTGTTGGAACCTGTGCAGGCAGCACCCGTTATCATTGAAGATAACTGCTTTATCGGCTCGCGCGCCATTATCGTGGAAGGAGCGCATATTAAAAAAAATGCTGTGCTCGGCGCAAATGTAGTGATTACCCAATCTACTAAAATTATCGACGTGTCTCAAAGTGAACCAATTGAAATGAAAGGTGTTGTGCCGGAAAATTCGGTCGTCATCCCCGGTGCTTATACCAAAACATTCCCTGCCGGCAATTTTCAAGTACCCTGCGCCTTGATTATCGGTAAACGAAAAATAAGTACAGATATGAAAACATCTTTGAATGAAGCCCTTAGAGATTTTAATGTGGCAGTTTGATGTTTTAAAAATTTGAAAATAAGAAGTGTCTTACAAATCGAATATAAACTATTATAAATAAAAAAATTCTTATGAGAAAACTATTATTATTATGTGCATTTGGTTGTTGTTCCTTGGTTTTGTTCGCACAGCAAAATAAGGAAAAAGTAGAGTATGATCCATTTTTGTATGAGGTGTTATCACCTGAAAGATTTGCGGAATATGAACAAAATACCCCATCCAAGTTATTGGATATCAATTATGATTTGATCGGATTCTGTTATATTGATAATAAAGTCCCCGATAACAGTCTTATTGTTGGGGATATTTGTGAAGTGGTTTCACCCGGTCAAGTTTGTGATGCCGCACAGCAATTAGTCGATTCCAAACGCATTAATCGTCGTAAATATGCACTCTCGCAAGACGAATATGGCTATACTCTTTACAATATCGGTTCAACAGGATATTATGTCATTGTCTATCCTCAAACCGTTTTTGTAAAAAATAAGGCGGCGTATATGCAAAAATATGGCAAATAATCTTTAGAATTAATCACAATCAATCTTTATAAAAAATATTAAAATGAAAAAACTAGCAATTTTTCTATTGACTTGTTTGCTGACCGGTGGGGCGATATTTGCTCAAACTGTTGTCAATATGGGAAGTCAACGAACAATAACATCTTGTAATGCAATTATTTATGATCACGGTGGGGTAAATAATAATTATTCAGGAGGAAGAAATGATACTTTGACCATTTATCCCGGAAATGGCGCAGTTCAAATTTTATTTGAAGAAATGGATATTGCTGAAACGGATACACTATATATTTATAATGGAACAGACCCTGCCAACGATTCTATTCCGTTGTTAATCGGCAGTTTATCAGCTAATTGGGTCAATAACT
>CAYYHC010000125.1:0-6720 GCA_964471715.1 uncultured Lentimicrobiaceae bacterium
CTTAATAGAAACATTTGCGGAATTTAAAGATTTCAAAAATATTGAGAGAGAGACCTTAATGCGTATTTTAGAAGATATTTTTCGTTCGGTATTGACGAAAAAGTACGGTCCGGATGCCAATTTTGATGTAATTGTCAATGTTGACAGAGGAGATTTGGAAATACAACGCTATCGTGAAATTGTGGAGGATGGGGAAGTAGAGAACGAATTTACACAAATTGCACTTTCTGAAGCAATTAAGATAGAGCCCGACTTTGAAGTAGGCGAAGAAGTGATGGAAAACATTCGCTTGTCGGATTTTGCGCGTCGTGAAATTCTATCTTTGCGTCAGAATTTGATTTCCAAGATTATGGAATATGAAAAAGATTTGATCTACAAGAAATATGAACATCGTGTTGGCGAATTGGTATCGGGCGAAGTAAGCCAGGTATGGAGAAAAGAAATTTTGGTATTGGATGAAGAGGGCGTTGAATTGGTATTGCCGAAAGCGGAACAAATTCCGGCAGACCACTACAAAAAAGGCGATTCCATTTCTGCTGTTGTAGAAAAAGTGGAAGTTCGCACTTCTACTCCGTTAATCATCATTTCCCGTACCTCTCCCAAGTTCTTGGAAAAATTGATGGAAACAGAAATTCCGGAAATTTACGACGGTTTGATCACCATTAAAAATGTGGTTCGTTCTCCCGGTGAAAGAGCAAAAGTATTGGTCGAATCTTATGACGATAGAATTGACCCCGTTGGCGCTTGCGTGGGCTTGAAAGGGAGCCGTATTCATAGCATTATTCGCGAGTTGAGAAATGAAAATATTGATATTATTAATTATACAAATAATCCTAAATTACTCATTACAAGAGCTTTGAATCCCGCAAAAATTACTGAAATCGAAATTGACGAAGACAACAAAACCGCCAATGTTTATATGAAACCCGACCAAGTTTCTTTGGCTATCGGTAAAGGTGGTTACAACATTAAGTTGGCAAGTAAATTGTCCGGTTTTGAAATCGATGTATTCAGAGATGATATCATTGAAGAAGAAGATGTTGATTTGAATGAATTTAATGATATTTTTGACCAATGGGTAATTGATGAATTTAAGAAAATAGGTTGCGATACAGCCAAAAGTATTTTGAAAATCAGTCGCGAAGAATTAATCCTACGTACTGATTTGGAAGAAGAAACAGTAGATGAAGTTATCGCCGCTGTGAAAGATGAATTGGAAATGGAATAAAACATCATCGAACTCCAAATACTCAAAACAGACCAACAATAGTAAAAACAAAAAGAAATATATATGGGTGAACAAAGGAAAATACCACGGTTAGGACCAGCAGCAAGGGAATTTAATGTCGGAATTAGCAGTATTGTCGAACTTTTGAAGAAGAATAAAGTTGATATAGATGATAATCCCAATACGAAGCTCACTCCCGAAATGTATGATATTTTAGTAAAAGAATTTAGTGGAGAAAAATTAGTTAAGGAAGAGTCTAAGAAAATTGATTTGGAATACGGCTTCATAAAAGCAGTCGAAAAAGTGGAAGAACCGGCTCAAGCTGAGAATGAAGAGGAGATTGTTGTATCGGAAATTTTGATAAAAGATAATACTCTTGATATGGAGAAAGTGCCTTCTATCAAAGCCGAAATCAACAAACCCAAAATTATTGGTACGATTGATCTTGAGGCACTTGAACCTAAAAAGAAATTGAAAAAAGAAAAAACTCCTGCTACTCCTGCTGCTGCTGTTGAAGAAGAACCCGTTGCTCAGAAAGAAGAAGAAAGTTTGCCCATTTCCATCGAACCCCAATCCGAAACGGAACCGGATGCAAAAATTGAACCTGAAGTACAACAAGATGAGGTAATTCCAACTGAAACTCAAGAACTTCCCAAAGAACCGAAGAAAAAAACGCACAAAGAGAAAAAAATTCCGATGCCCGAAATTTTAAAAGAGGAAGTCGTTGAAAATCAACCGGAATCAACCGAAACTGTCAAGCCGGAAGAAACACCAACTCCGGAGGTTATCGCAAAATTGGAACCCGAACATATTAATATAGTGGTTGACAAACTTGATAACGTTAAGATTATTGATAAAATTGACCTTACGCAGTTTGCGCCGAAACCGAAAACTCCCAAAATAACGAAATCAGGGAAAGAAAAAACAAACGCTGAACCGGCTGATACCACTAAAGAACCCGCTGCAACCGCAACCCCGGAAATCAATATCCACAAAAAGGTAGTGTTGGAAGTGCAAGAATTGCAATCACCTAAGATAGTGGGCAAGATTGACTTATCTACTATTAAAGATGGTTCCAAAAAAGACGGCAACAAACCGGATGCCAACGCTGCCAAAAAGAAAAAAAGAAAGAGAATCAAACCGTCTGCCATCAATAAACCGGGTGGAAAACAAGAAGACGGTCAAAAATTGAAAAAACCGGAAATAAAAGTCGAAATCTCTGAAGAAGACATCCAACGCCAAATTAAGGAAACGATGATGCGTTTGGAACCTCTTGGCAAAACAAAATCCGCTAAACGTAGAAGAGAAAAAAGACAACATTATCAGGAAGAACACCACGAACAAGAATTGCAGGAATTGCAACAACAGAAAATTCTGAAAGTGACGGAATTTATTACCGCCAATGAGTTGGCAACGCTGATGAATATTCCTGTTACTCAGATTATTTCAACTTGTATGAGTGTTGGCTTGTTCGTCTCCATTAATCAACGTTTGGGCGCAGAAACCATCTCTCTGTTAGCTGAGGAATTTGGTTACCAAGTCGAATTTGTCGGCGTGGATATTGATGATGAAGCCGCTCACAATGAAGAAGAAGACAAACCGGAAGATTTACAACCGCGTCATCCGATTATTACCGTTATGGGACACGTTGACCACGGTAAAACTTCGTTGTTGGACTATATTCGTAAAGCCAACGTAATTGCCGGTGAAGCCGGAGGAATTACACAACACATTGGTGCTTATGAGGTTAAATTACCTGATGGTAGAAGAATAACTTTCTTGGATACTCCGGGGCACGAAGCATTTACCGCCATGCGTGCACGTGGTGCCAAAATTACCGACCTTTGTATCATTGTGATTGCTGCCGATGACTCCATCATGCCGCAAACCGTTGAAGCCATCAACCACGCGCAAGCCGCCGGCGTTCCTATGGTTTTCGCCATTACCAAAATTGATAAACCGCACGCCAATCCCGAAAAAATTAAAGAAGGACTCGCAAATATGAATCTATTGGTGGAAGAATGGGGTGGTACTTATCAATGTCAGGAAATAGATGCCAAACACGGTACCAATGTCAATGAATTATTGGAAAAAGTATTGTTGGAAGCCGAAATGTTGGACTTAAAAGCCAACCCGAACAAACCCGGAACCGGTACGGTCATCGAATCTTCTTTGGATAAAGGAAAAGGATACGTTGCTAAAGTATTGGTACAGAATGGAACCTTAAAAATGGGTGATTCCATAGTGGCAGGCAGTTGCTTCGGAAAAGTCAAGGCTCTTTTTAATGAACGTAATCAACACGTTACCTCTGTCGGTCCTGCGTCTCCTGTCGCTTTGTTAGGATTGGACGGCGCCCCGCAGGCCGGTGATATATTCAAAGTGTGCGAATCTGACCACGAAGCTCGTACCATCGCTACCAAACGCGCCCGCTTGGTTCGCGAAATGGGATTGAGAACCCAAAAACATATTACTCTCGACGAAATCGGTCGAAGAATTGCCATCGGTGACTTTAAAGAACTGAACGTGATCGTAAAAGGTGACGTAGATGGCTCTGTAGAAGCACTTTCCGATTCTCTGATGAAATTGTCAACCGAACAAGTTCAAGTTAACGTAATTCATAAATCGGTAGGACAAGTTACCGAAAGTGATGTTTTGTTGGCTTCCGCTTCCAATGCCATTATTGTGGCATTCCAAGTTCGTCCGTCGTCCGGCGCGCGCAAATTGGCTGAAAAAGAACAAATTGACCTCCGTACCTATTCCATTATTTACGCCGCTATTGATGAAGTAAAAGCATCTATCGAAGGTATGCTCGCACCTAAAATCCGTGAAAAGATTTTATGCAACATCGAAATTAAAGAAGTTTTCAAAATTACAAAAGTGGGCAATATTGCAGGTTGTATGGTTTTGGATGGTAAATTGCAACGCAGTACCAAAATCAGACTTATTCGCGACGGTATCGTCATTTACACCGGCAAGTTAGGCTCATTAAGAAGATTTAAAGATGATGTGAAAGAAGTTGCTGTGGGACAAGATTGCGGGTTGAATATTGAAAACTTTAATGATATTAAAGTTGGCGATATTGTAGAAGGATACGAAGAATATGAAGAAAAAGTAACGTTATAATATATACTGCTTCCCTTACTCTTATACTAACCGACAACACCCAATCGTTATTTCATAATCAAAATCACTACTATGGATTACAATTTTTTCCATCGCCCAAAACCTAAACAGTTCGAGTACAAGCCTCGATACTATAATCCTGATACCGATACGGGAAAACCGGCGCAAGAAAAGTCGGGAACCGATGAGTTCGCGCATAAATTGCACAATTCGTGGAAACGAAAACGGACTCGTCCCGAAAAAAAAGGTTTATCCACCAATGCGATTATTTGGATTGTCATTATCTTGGCGTTTTTGTTGTACTTCATTCTCAAATAACGTTTTATGGACGACATCATTCATCTGCTTACGGATGCCGTGGCAAATCAAATTGCTGCCGGCGAAGTGATTCAGCGTCCTGCCTCCGCAGTAAAGGAGTTATTGGAAAATGCAATTGATGCGAACGCTACTCAAATTCAGCTTGTTATTAAAGATGCAGGGCGTACGCTTATTCAAGTTTCGGACAACGGAAAAGGAATGAGTTTTAACGATGCTCGTCTCAGTTTTGAAAGACATGCCACTTCCAAAATTACCAAAGCCGAAGACCTCTATTCTATTCAAACAAAAGGATTTAGAGGTGAGGCCTTAGCTTCCATTGCGGCGATTGCTCACGTTGAATTGAAAACCAAACGCCCCGAAGACGAAATAGGAACCATACTCCAAATAGAAGGATCGGAGGTGAAAGAACATAGCCCTGTCGCAACACAGGACGGAACGACCATCTCTATCAAAAATCTGTTTTTTAATGTGCCTGCCAGGCGCAATTTCCTTAAATCCGATGCGACCGAATTTAATAACATCGAAGACGAATTTAATCGTGTTGCCATCATTCATCACAATATCGGCTTCACAATGATCCATAACGGGAAAACCATCTTGCAACTCCAGCCCTCCAACCTCCGCCAACGAATCATCGGCATCTTTGGAAATAGCTTTAAAGATAAACTTTACCCGGTGGAGCAACAAACCGATTTTATTCGCATTAGCGGCTTGATCGGGAAACCCGAAAATGCCAAAAAAAAGAAAAGCGAACAATTTCTCTTTATTAATCAGCGCTTTGTGCGTCATAGTTTGCTCAATTATGCTATTGAATCCGCATACTCGCAAATTATTCCCGAAGGTCACCACCCCGCTTATTTTATTTGCATCGAAGTTAATCCCGCGACCATTGACATCAACATAAGTCCGACCAAAGTGGAAGTGAAGTTGCAAAATGACCGTTTAATGTTTGGCGTGTTGAATGCTTCCATCAAAAAAGCCATTGGCGAGTTCTCGTTGGTACCGCAATTGGATTTTGAATATAATCAGGAATTGGATTTGAACAATATCCCTCAAAGCGGACAACTCAAAGTGCCTACGCTCCATTTAGATCCCAATTATAATCCGTTTCGCTCCTCTAATACCTCCAAACAGACCTCTTTTCCTTCTTATCCAAAAAGAGAAAATGCGGGCATTCAGGATTGGGATAGTTTTCTGTCGGAAATTAAAGCCACGCAGGTGGAATCTGTTCCTGTTGCTTCACAGCCGGTACAATTGCAATTTGATGAAAATCAGGAAAGTGAATCTTTTTCAATAGATAATTATCTCGTTTTGCATCAAAAATATTTGGCAGTTAAGCTGAAAGAGCAGTTGTTGCTTATTCACGTAGTGCGAGCCAACGAAAGAATTTTGTATGATGCTTATTTAGAAGCTATTAAAAATACTCCTATTGTTGTGCAACAATCTTTGTTCCCCGAAACCATTACCTTGTCGGCGGCGCAAGCGGAAATGCTTGTTGAAATAAAAGATGAAATTAAAAAGTTGGGTTACGACATTGAGCCGATGAGTAATTGTCAATTTGCCATCAACGGAACGCCTCACAGTGAGGATGAAAATGGTGACATCCAGGCGTTGATTGAGAATTTATTAGATGATTATAAATCCAACATGTTGAATTACACGGTGGAACGCGAAAAGAATTTGGCTTTGAGTTTGGCAAAACAAAAACGAGCACTTTTAAAACCGTTGAATAGTACGCCGGAAGTTGACAATTTTTTGCAGCAACTTTTTGCTTCGATGTTACCTGCCATTTCGCCATCGGGACAGAAAATCTATGAAATATTGACGGAGGAAACCATCAATAAAATGTTTGTCTAAGGATTCTGTAAACCTCAACAAAATTTTGAAATTTATAAAAAGAGTTGTATTTATAGCAACCCGAAAAAGTTGCGAGTAAAAAATGTGATTTTTCGACTCAATTAATATTAATAAAAACCCTTTTTTACGGGTCGAAATAGTTCATTTTCTTTGCTTGTACAAAGAAAACGAACCAAAAGAAAGTACAGCCGAAA
>CAYYHC010000126.1:0-6669 GCA_964471715.1 uncultured Lentimicrobiaceae bacterium
AACATTGTTTCCTACAATAACTTTTTTTCCTGTGATTTGGCAAACTCTTGACATTGTATTCTTATTTTTATTATTTATTCCACCTAAAATTGGGTTGCAAAAATACACTTATTTTTTTAATCTACAACACCTTTTATCTTTTTTCTAAAAATATTTTTTCGAACAACTCAATATCTGTTGAATACGTAAGCTTTTGGTTATTTCTTTCACCTTCGGTGAATAGAATTGGTTCATGAGGCAAATAATGCAAAATAACGCTACAATCATCTGTAAAAGAGCTATTTGCATCTTTTATTGCCATTTTGTAAGCTTTTTTAATTATCGGAAGTCGGAAAGCTTGCGGAGTCTGAACTTTTCGAAATTTATTTCGATTTGGCGCACAAACAACCGCATCACCGCACACCTCAACCAATGTATCAGTAACGGGCAAAACAGGAATAACGGCGCTACCGACACGTAATTTTGACAATAATCTATCTATAAGTGCCGCTGACACAAAAGGACGCGCCGCATCGTGAATCAAAATATTACCCTCCGAATAACTGTCGCACGCTTGCAAGGCAGCCCACGACGAAAAAAAACGCTCCTCCCCGCCCACAACAATTTTCTTCCACTTGCGATACAATCCCTTCGCCTGAAGGGTACGCATAGTCGCTTCATAATCACGATGCACCACCACCACTATTTCATCAATGGCAGAATGCCGCTCAAATACATCTAACGAATGTTCTATCAGCATTTTACCGGCTATCGAAATGAATTGTTTCGGCACCATCGCTCCCATGCGATTGCCCATCCCACCGGCTAAAACAGCAACTATATTCATGAAGTAATGATTTTTGCTAATTGCTCATTGATGGTCTCCCAATTATAATTACGTTTGACAAATTGATACCCGTTTTCTGCAATTTCTTGGCACTTTTCGGGATTTCCCAATAAGAATTTGACCATTTCTACGTAACCAATGGTCGTATTACTAATCAAAATTTCCTTTCCCTGCACCACCCCGCGCAACGGATTGCCTGCTAATGAAGATGTGATACAAGGCAACTTCATCGACATGGCCTCCAACAATTTGTTTTGTAATCCAGTTCCTATATGCATCGGCGCAATAAAAATACGCGATTGAGCATAATAATCTGCCATGGAGTCCACCCAACCGGTAACGGTAATGTGCTTATTCTGCAATGCCTTCACCTTCGCGGTCGGACTGGCACCGCATATTGCCAACGTCAAATTCGGAAAATCAGCCTGCAAAAGCGGGAAAATCTGTTTTGCCAAATACTCAGCCGCCTCAACATTAGGAGGATAATTCATATTTCCGGCAAATATCAAATCATATTTTTTGTCGCACAGATGGTACTTATATTGCTCAAAATCAACACCATTTGCAATAACATGAATCATCTCGTTTTCACTATGCGGAATTAATTCCCGATCCACTTCCGTAATAATCACCTTGTTATCAAAATAAGAAAATATATCTTTTTCATATTTCAATAATCGGCGATATTCAATTCCTAAAACCGGTTTCATATAAAAAGGTGCTATTTCCATGCGGCGCTGAACTCCTTTGGACAAGACATCCTGATAATCCAAAGTTTTGGGAATCGGAATATTCTTCACATATTCGGTCACACGAATCAATTGGCAATAAATTCTGTCAATTTTTTCTCTTTTGATGATCTCCTGTATCGTATTTTGTGCCTCTTTTTTATAAAAATAGCCACATTGCAACGGTAAACCTTTCAAAAAAGAGCAAATAATGTTGCAAAATTTGCTCCAAATCGTAAGTTGAACGACGTGAATTTCCTTACAAAATTGCGATACTTGCGCAACATTTTCCGCCTTAAGCTGTCCCTCGTGAAGTGCAACCAAATACAATGTGTGTTTTTGGGAAAGAATACGCAATTGATGATATGCACGCAGTTTGTCCCCTTTTTCAAGCGGATACGGAAAGCGCGGTAAAACAACTAAAATATTCATCACAAAATTTGCGGCAAAATTACATGATTTTTCAAATCAAAAAACTGTATTTGAATACTTTTGACTCAATTTTTTTGACAATAACTTTTAGGAGCTCATAAGATTATCACATTTTCCGGCAATGATAAACAAAAAAATCATATTTTTTCATGTATCTTTGCGCCTCAAAAAATCAAAAAAATGGACGTAACAATCAAAGAAAAAATTGACCAACTATTGAGCGAGGTAAATGCCGACACCGACTTGAATAAAAAAATGGAACATCTTTACTACCTCTGGAAACAAACCGACTTCTGTATTTGGAGTTTGGAAGAAGAACAACGTCAATATGAGAACAACAACAGCTACTAATTTCATTACCTTCAACCATCACCATTCGTTTTTGAAGACTTCAGCCAAATTTTGATGTAACTCTTGTATTTTCCAAGAAATAAGTGTAAATTTGCCGCCTCATAATGACTTTCAAGATTAAAATAAAATAATTATTTAATAAATTCTAAATCAATAAAATATGAAAAAAAGCTGGTTATTATTAGTCGCCATGATGTTATGGGGAAACCTTCAAATCAATGCTCAAGAAGAGACAAAAGAAGAAGGTTATCAATTTACAACTCAAAAAGAAGTTAAATACACCTCTGTAAAAGACCAAAATCGTTCAGGTACTTGTTGGAGTTTTTCAGGAATCGGCTTTTTGGAATGTGAGTTGTTGAGAATGGGCAAAGGCGAATACGATTTGGCGGATATGTGGATTGTCAACAAAGCGTACAACGAAAAAGCAGACAAATATGTCCGTATGCATGGAAATTACAACTTCGGCGGTGGTGGTGCTTTCTTTGATGTATTTCGTATGATTGAAAAATACGGAATTATGCCGGAAGAAGTTTATCCGGGTTTGGAATACGGCGAAAAATTACACGTTCATGGCGAATTGGATGCACTTTTGAAGGCTTATGTTGATGCGGTCATTGAATGTAAAAAAATAAGTCCGGTTTGGAAAAAAGGTTTTAGTGCCATCGTAGATGCCTATTTAGGCGCAGCTCCCGAAAACTTCACCTACAACGGTGTTTCCTACACTCCGACCACTTTCGCTCAATCCTTAGATCTTAATATGGACGATTATGTAAGCATTACCTCTTTCACACATCATCCTTTCTATGAAAAATTTGCCATCGAAATTCCGGACAACTGGATTATGGAAGAATCTTACAATCTTCCTTTAGATGAAATGATGGCCGTAATGAATAACGCCATCGATAACGGTTATAGCATTGCATGGGGCAGCGATGTCAGCGACAAAGGCTTCAACTGGGACAAAGGTGTTGCCATTGTTCCCGATAAAGAATTTGAATCTACCGAAGGCTCCGACCGCGCACGTTGGGAAAGTCTTTCTCAAAGTCAAAAAGATAAAGAACTATATACTTTCGACAAACCGGGGAAAGAAAAAATCATTACTCAAGAAATGCGCCAAGCCGCTTTCGACAACTATACCACTACCGACGACCACGGAATGGTTATCGTTGGAAAAGCTACCGACCAAGCCGGTCATCCCTACTTCCTCGTTAAAAACTCTTGGGGCACTTTCGACCGCAATCCTTACAAAGGATTCTTTTATGCTTCCGAATCTTTCGTTGCCATGCAAACCATTAACTTTATCGTTCATAAAGACGCCCTTCCCAAAGACATCAAAAAGAAACTAAACATCAAATAATTATAAAAAATGCCTGTTTAGTAATCATCATTATTAGACAGGCATTTTACTTTATAACATCAAAATTGTTTGATACAATAAATTATAACTCAAAAATGTTTGATGAAAGAATAATAAAACATTGTAAAACTAAACCCTAAAAACAACTACTATGTCCAACGAAAATTTTATAGATTATGTCAAAATATTCTGTCGTTCCGGTAAAGGCGGAGCCGGTTCAGCTCATTTGCTGCGCACCGCACAAGACCCGAAAGCAGGACCTGATGGGGGTGACGGCGGAAAAGGCGGCGACATCATTCTAAAAGGAAATCGAAATTTGTGGACGCTACTCCACTTGCGATATACCAAACATATTTTTGCCGAAGACGGCGGAAACGGACTGGGGGGACAGTGTTTTGGAAAAAACGGGCAAAATGGCATCATTGAAGTTCCCCTCGGCACCATTGTCAAAGACCCCGAAACAGACGATTTCATTGGAGAAGTTTTGGAAGACGGAGAAGAGTTTATTGTGCTGAAAGGCGGGCGCGGCGGTCAAGGCAATGTTCATTTTAAAACCGCCACCCGACAAACTCCCCGCTTTGCCCAACCCGGCGAAGAAGGTATCGAACAATGGCTGACTCTCGAACTGAAAGTCCTCGCCGACGTCGGCTTGGTGGGATTCCCTAACGCCGGAAAATCTACCCTCATCTCCGTAATGTCAAACGCAAAACCCAAAATTGCAGATTACCCGTTCACTACCCTCAAACCTAATCTGGGAATGGTGGCATACCGCGATTATCAATCCTTTGTGATTGCCGATATCCCCGGTATCATTGAAGGTGCATCGGAAGGCAAAGGTCTCGGACTAAGATTCTTACGACACATTGAAAGAAACGCTATCCTTCTATTTCTAATCCCTGTCATTTCTGAAGATATTAGCAAAGAATACAAAATCCTGCTTCACGAACTACAATCCTACAACACCGAATTAGTTGATAAAAAACAAATTGTAGCCATCACCAAATGCGATCTCATCACCGAAGCCGAACTCAAAAAATTACAATCCAAGTTATCGCTTCCTGTCCCCACCATCTTTATCTCGGCACACACGCAAAAAAATATCATCCAACTGAAAGATATGCTTTGGGATACTTTGAATAAAGAATAGTATTTATTCTTTCAACGAACCATTCATATCGTCAACAATTTATAACAAAAACAAAAAAAAAATTAAATACTACTTTTAATTGAAAAAAGTAGTGTATTTTTGCATCTTGAAATAAATAATAGTAACATATAAAAAATTAGAAAGTTATGAGTAAAATTATTGGAATTTTAGGACGTCAGATTTTGGATTCAAGAGGAAATCCAACCGTAGAAGTTGAAGTTTACACCGCAGCCGGTGCCATCGGACGCGCTGCTGTTCCATCAGGTGCATCTACCGGTGTCCACGAAGCAGTAGAATTACGTGATAATGATGAGAGTCAATTTTTGGGCAAAGGCGTATTGAAAGCCGTTCAAAATGTAAATAAAGTTATTTCCGAAAAAATTATCGGTATGGAGGTGATGGACCAAGTCGCCATTGATGCTGAAATGATTGCTATCGACGGAACACCCAACAAAAAGGAAATGGGGGCCAACGCCATCCGCACCGCCCATAATCCCCCCGCCAAGGCGTTCATGGAAATCGCGGATGAAATGGGCTTTCTGGTGATGTCGGAGCTCTTTGACGTGTGGAAAAGGCCCAAGAATCCCTACGATTACGCCCGGTTTTTTGAGGAGTGGGCCGCGCGGGATGTGGCCGCCTGGATCCGGCGGGACAGGAACCATCCCTCCGTGATTCTCTGGAGCCTGGGCAACGAAATTTACGACACCCACGCGGACGCGGAGGAAGCCGGGGCTACCTTGCGCTTCCTGATGGGGGAGGCGGGCAAGCACGACCCCAAGGGCCACGCCCCCGTCACCCTTTGCTCCAACTACATGCCCTGGGAGAATACCCAGCGGTGCGCGGACATCGTGAAGATCGTCGGCTATAATTATGCCGAATATCTGTACGCAAAGCACCATCAGGAGCATCCGGATTGGGTCCTCTACGGCGCGGAAACCTGCGCCACTGTCCAAAGCCGGGGCGTGTACCGCTTTCCCCTTTCCCGGTCCGTCCTGGCGGACGACGATTTGCAGTGCTCCGCCCTGGGCAACAGCGGCACCAGTTGGGGGGCCAAAAGCGTGGAGGCCTGCGTCGCTAACGAACGGAACGCGCCCTTTTCCCTGGGGCAGTTCATTTGGGCCGGGCAGGACTATCTGGGGGAGCCCACCCCCTACCACACGAAAAACAGCTACTTGGGGCACATGGACACGGCGGGCTTCCCCAAGGATTCCTATTACCTTTTCCAGGCCGCCTGGAGGGACCCGGCTGCGGCCCCCATGGTGCACCTGTATCCCTATTGGGATTTCTCCCCCGGGCAGCCCGTCGACGTGCGGGTATGCTCCAATGGGGAGGCGGTGGAGCTTTTCCTGGAGGGGGAGAGCCTGGGGCGGGTGGCCCTTGAGGGCCGGATCGCGGCTGATTTTCAGGCGCCCTACCGCCCGGGCGCGCTGACAGCCGTGGCCTATGACGCCAAGGGAAACCCGGTGGCGGAGACGACCCGGCGTTCCTTTGGGGATGCCCGGGAGCTGGTCCTTTCAGAGGAAACCTACGGGGAGCTTACCTTTGTGACCATTGCCGCCGTGGACGGGGAGGGCCGGGCCGTGGAAAACGCGAACCGCCGGGTGCGGGTGGGGGTGGAAAACGGCACCCTTCTGGCCCTGGACAACGGGGACGCGGCGGACGGGGAACAGTATACGGCCCACAGCCGCCGCCTTTTCGGCGGGAAGCTTTTGGCGGTGGTGAAAGGGGAAAGGGGAGCGAAGCCCAGGGTGACGGTGGAGTTGGACAAAACCGACATCCCCATCCGCAAGGTGGAGCTGACCCAAGAGGGGGATACCGTCAGGGCCCG
>CAYYHC010000127.1:0-6648 GCA_964471715.1 uncultured Lentimicrobiaceae bacterium
TGGATGCTTACGGAAACAGCGTAAAATATTATTATGACATAGTGCTAAATACAGGTCAGGATCTTGAAGAAGACGGCTTGCAGATTTATTTGAAAAGTATTAACTATACCTCCAAAGGAACTGATACCGGCAGATATAATGTTTATTTCGAAAGAAAAGATTATGGAAGAAATGATGTTGGCATTGATTGCAGGTATGGTTTTAAAAAAACGAACTCGGCAATATTATGTAATGTACAAGTATGGTATGATCAAGATTGGTTGCGTACTTTTTATTTTGTAACCGAAAACAATAGAGAAAGTAATTATAAAACGCGGCTCAAACACTTTATTCGATTGGACGGTCCTTCAATAGAAACTATTCATTGTCCTCCTACACCGGACGAAATGATAATATTGGTGAACAAATTAGGTGCAATTCGATACGATTTTGAATATTATAATTATCCAAAAGAGAGTGCCATGTTTTCCAATCCGGTAAATTTGCAACTGACAGGAAACGGCATCGCATCATCATTTATAACATCCGGTTTTAATGCAACGGCATTAGGTGCCACAAAAGGAAAAAGTTGGAGTATAGGAGGAAATGCTTCTATCGGTATTGGTATAAATGTGGCATTATCCTCTTTTAGTGTGGGAGGCAACTTTGACTATAGCCAATCACAAAATCAAGGTCTTCTTACGCTGATTGACCTCAATGGAGACGGGTTGGCAGATAAAGTATATAAACAATCGGGGAATATTTATTACCGCCCCCAAATTCGTGATGATGAAGAACATTTTCACTTTGGAGCACCGATAGCGTTGACAGGAGTAACCGATTTCTTAAAAGAAAGCAGTCAATCCTTTGACTGGGGGTTGCAGTTGTCAGCATTGTTTACGATTAGCGGAAATTGGCCCAAGACAACTTCTACCACCACTACCTATTTTGCCGATATCAATAATGACGGATTAGCGGATTTGGTAACGCCACAAGGTGCTTTATTCAACAGCTTGGATTTAAACGGGAATCCCGTTTTTACACATTTTAATCAGATTGCAACTACGCCTGCCGAAGGCAACAATGAACAGACACTGGTAGTTACGTCCAACAATCCTTGCGATGGAGGGATCATTTTTGATGGGGAGGTTAATTCCAACTTAGGATGTACAATGGTATGTGATACACTTTGTACCGAACTAAACACAAGAGACAGCCTTCGTGTATGGACGGAGCTTGGTTATGAATGTTCATGGGCAAATTACGGTAAAAAATTGTATGGATATAAATGTTCTGCCGTCTGTGATGAATCGCCTGCAGACCCGAATATGGATGCCGTAAAAGTATGGATTGCGCAAGAAAACGGTTTCATCGATTTGTATTCAGATATCAGACTTTTAGAAGACAGCTCTGAAAGTCGTTTGCAATCTCATTATGTTGACGGTATAACTTATGCCATCCAAAAAAATACGGGTAATTTCATGCAAAACGATACACTTCATTCACAACAAGACTCTGTGATTTGGATTGGACAGATTGCGGCTGACGATTATTTATTGCACAAAGATACAATTCTAAGTATATATGTCAATAAAGATGATATACTTTTTTTCCGTCTTCGTTCCAATGCCAATCATTCTTTTGATAAAGTTGAATGGCAACAAAAAATCATTTATCATGGAAACAACACCGATTTGGATGACTATGGAAAACCTGAAAATTTGTATAGAAGCGACAGCGATTACGTTTTGTGCGGACAAAATTATTTTACTGCCACCGGCAACGGCACCATACTCATTGACGGTATTCTGCAAGCAGACGGTTTAAACAATCCTGCAAATATGATTATTAAGCACAATAATTCGATACTTTACCAACAACAACTTAATGCGGGAACTTCCTATTATGTGTCTGTTGATACATTCACTTCCGTTAATGACGGGGACATCATCCGATGCGAAATTTTTGTCGAAAACACCGGAAATACCACTTGGAGTAATATCAAATTTGCCCCGCGATTGAGATTCTGCGGAATCTTTGATTCTGTTCCTGATACATTAACTTATTATATTCCTACCAAATACAAAATAGAGAACTACAAAGCAACCGAAATTGATACTTTCTATCATAAAGCTTTCGGTCCTTTGTACAGAGGTTGGGGACAATTTGCTTACAACAATAACTATAACGATTCGGCACTTGTCTCTAAAATTAACGTTAATCGGTTAATCCTTCCAACGTGGCTTATGGCAACCAACTCGTCTGAAATTGACACATCCGATATTCACCTTTCGATAAATCCTGACAGCGTTGAAAATGAAGAAAGCATGTCCAATTCATTTTCAAATATTTACAACCCTACGGGCTCGCATACCAGCTGGGTAGAGATGACCGCAAACACGGAGTTCGAAGCTTGGGTCGGCTTTGGAAATATTACTTACTTTAACCGAAATATTGCAGCCAATACCAGATGTATGAGTTATCATCCCATTGACGCAGATGAAACATCTTCACCGGAAGATATTCCCGAATATGATTACCCTGTTCCCAATAGTGTGAATGGCGCTGCGGTAAATACCATTCGCAAACAAAATATATCAGAACTCGATAATAGTTCCTATGGGGTCGGTTATATTGTCAGCGTGGGCTCGTCCGAATCAAGCGGCAACAATCAAATTATTTCCGATTATATGGATATGAACGGCGACGGTTATCCCGACTTCCTTGCAAGTGGAAATATACAATATACGATGCCTTGGGGTGGAATAGGTCACCATTTTTATTCCGATCCCTCTTTTGTAATTTCCGGTTCTAATACGGAATCATCCGGTTTGACTTTCGGTGCCAGCTATTCTACACCTGAAAGAACCATCACTAACGATCCCGACAAAGCCAAAATAACTTTCAACGGAAGCGGCAGTGTCGGAGTTTCTCACGGCGGAGGCGAAGATAATACATACTATGCCTATATCGACATCAATGGAGACGGGCTGCCCGATAAAGTCGAAAGAAATAGTGTCGCACTAAACAACGGATACGGTTTCGACATATCAAGACAGTGTGCAATCACGGACATTAGTAAAGGAAAAAGTGAAAATGCAGGAATGAATATCGGTGCCAATTTTAATATTTGTCAAGCAAGTATCGGTGGTGGGTTAAGTGTAAATGTTTCTCAAAATCATACTGAAACAACCCATATTGACATGAATGGTGACGGATTGCCCGATAACGTTTCTACCACTTCCAACGGTTTGTCGGTAGCCTACAATAAGGGAAACGGAACTTGGTCTTCCACCGATCTTCTTCCTGTTTCAAATTCCATAAGCTACGGACGTTCATTTAACGAATCCGTCAATGCCGCCGTTACCGCCGGTTTTACATTCTTCGGCATTGCTAAAGTAACTGTCGGCATTCAAACATCACCTTTCAATCGCTCTTTTAGTAGCGACAGCCTCCAACTTGTAGATGTAAACGGCGACGGATTTGTGGATTGCGTAACTTCTCATAACGAAAATCAAATGACCGTACGGTACAATCAAGCGGGAAAAACCAATCTCTTGAGAAAAGTAACCAACTTTACCGGAAGTTATATTGAAATGGATTACGCACTTTCTCAAAACAGCTACGAACAACCGCAACGTAATTGGAATCTTGTAACCGTAGCTACGAACGACACACTTAGTCCTGTTTCGGGAAACGTAACGTTAACCTCTTTCAGATACCGAAACCCACACTACGACCGCTACGAAAGAATCGCCTTCGGCTATGATACGGTCATTACCTATCAATATAATACGGAAGATAATAACAGCCTCTATCGCTATACCGTGCAAGGATTCAATAATCATAATTTCAATAAACGCGGACGTTTAAAAAGCAAAACGATTTATGACGGACAAGGCAACCCCTACATTGAAACGTTATATGAAGCACAATTAATGGATATGGTTAACGGAACCCCTGTGGGCGATACGGCGTGCCCCGCCGAACTGTTCGTTTCTTACGAAGCCGAAATTACACGCTACTACGAAGGACACCCCTCCCCACAAATCGTTACCGAAATTGTTCGCAAATATGACCTCAAACGAAATGTCATCGAGTACATCAACAAAGGCGACACCTCTCGTACCGACGAATATTTTAAAGCGGATATTTCTTACAAAAAAGGAATGGGAAACAATTGTATCTCTCTGCCTGACACCATTCTCGTAAGAAATTCTCAAAACGACACCTTGAGATTGAGAACCGCAGCGTATAACTCCACCGGAAAATTATCCCATATAGAACAATACACCCACGATTCCATTGCCCGATATGAATATTGGTACGATACTTATGGAAATATCAATCATGTTTTACTGCCCCAAAATTACAAAGGCCAACGAATGGAATTTCAATATCAATACGATTCAATGGTTCATACCTATCCCACAACAATTTCCGATGCCTTCGGCTATATGAGTTATTCCGACTATGACTATCATTGCGGAAAACCCACTGTTACAACCGATATTAATAGCTGCAAAATATATTATAATTACGATTGCTGGGGAAGACTTATTCAGGTTACCGGTCCTTACGAGCTTGCCGACTCAAATGGATATACAATCCGAATGAAGTACGTGCCACACATTATCGGAAAAACCTATTCGCCGCAAATCTCGTATGCCGGCACCGAACATTTTGATGTTCAAAATCCCGATAATCCTATTATGACAATTGTCTTGAAAGATGGATTGGGACGTCTGCTTCAAACCAAAAAAGATGCCGAAATTAACAGTATCGAAAAATCTTTGGTGAGCGGAAAAGTGAAATACGACTGTTTCGGAAGGACTGTGGCACAATATTATCCGTTTGCCGAACCGCTTTGGCAATACGATTTCTCGGATAGTTGCGACATCAATATGGAAACCCGTACATTCTATGATATTCTCGACCGCCCCATTCGTACCGAATTGCCCACAGGCGACAGTAACTTAATGGCTTACGACTTCGGAAACCATAACAATAAAACATACTTTAAAACCACAGCCACCGATGCCAACGGCATTTCTGCGGTAACATTAACCGGAACCCGCCGACAGCAGATTAAAACCATCGCCCCGCTCGCCACCACCACCCTGTTTGAGTACAATGCAATGGGCGAGCTCTTGGCAACTACCGACCCGTCCGGCTTGGTAACCTCTTACACTTACAACCGCTTGGGGCAGTTGCTCAGCCGCACGCACCCCGATGCCGGCACCGATACCTACACCTACGATGCCGCCGGTAATATGACCAAACACGCCACCCAACTCCTGAACAATGCCAACAAAGCCATTCATTACTACTACACCTACAACCGCTTGGACTCTGTAATTTATCCCGACAACAGCATTAACAACGTACGCTACACTTATGGCGACAGCACTGCCACCAACAACCAAAAGGGCAAAATCGTGTTGCAAGAAGATGCTTCCGGGTTTCAAACATTTATTTACGGAAAATTGGGCGAAGTTACCGAAAATAATCGTACTTTTGTGCTTCCAAATGAAACTTACGCCTATTCGTTCAATATGAAATTCACTTACGATAGTTGGAACCGCGTGCAAACAATAATTTACCCCGATGGTGAGACGGTTTATTATGAGTATAACACCGGCGGACAACTAAAAAAAGTGTATGGTAAAAAAGACAAGTTTTCCCAGGTAGTTATCGGAACTTTATCCACTGGCGGACCTCGCAATTTTACCAGCTACTATCAGTACAACTACATTGACAGTATTTATTACAATGTATTTGAGCAGAAAACGCATCAATGGAACGGCAACGGCACACGAAACGAATACACTTACGATATTCTGCAACGCTTGAATAATCTGAAATTATACACTGCGACCAATGCGCAATTGCAGAACATTAACTACACTTATGATGCCGCAAGCAACATTACGGCAATAACCAATACAGCAAACTATGTGTATGCTTATACCTACAATTACGATAGTTTATATAGGCTTACAAGTGCGACAGGGACTACAAGAACAGGCAGAAATTACCCGCATTTTTCTCTTACTATGAATTATTTGTTGGATGGACGTGTCAGCACAAAAATTTCGAGTGGATTCACCGGATTAAATGGATTGGGAAGTAATTTCAGCAAAAACTACACTTATAATTATAATACGACACAACCTCACACCACTTCATCAATAGGAGGCAGTATATGCACATGGGATGCCAATGGAAATATAACACGACACGGAACCAGTTATTTGCAATGGAATGAGGAAAACAGAATGCAAAAAATAGACATGTCAACGAGAAGTGCATATTACCAATACGATAATACGGGCGAACGCTTTTATAAGAATTACGGTTCAAAACAAATACTTATCCAAAATGGAATTACCGATACCATACGTACCTATAGCAACCCTGCGCTTTACGCCTCGCCCTATTTGGTAATTACTCCCCAAGGTTACACCAAACACTATTTTGCCGGTACAGACCGCTTTCTTAGCAAGATTGGAGACGGCAACTTTACAGCGTTGAACACGCATGCCGCCACTTCCGCACAAATAGCCGCCAAGCTAACGGCAGTAAAAGCCGCTGCCCCCGACAGCATTATCCCTAACAAATTCACCTTCCTGCGCAGCCTCACCAACAACCAAAAAGACCACCCCGTAC
>CAYYHC010000128.1:0-6586 GCA_964471715.1 uncultured Lentimicrobiaceae bacterium
ACGAAGTCCCGGTTTATATGCTGGAAGATACAACAGTTATTAAGTTAAACGAAATCTTATACGCTGATTTATAGCATAATAGCTATCCGATTTTTCTGATATTTAGTTTTTTTTTGATTTTTTTTTCAAAAATTGATTATCGTATTTTATTTTTGTTTATTTTTGCGCATTATTCTATAACCATAACATAAATAATAGGAGGAACGCTATCGAGTAAATTTTTATCTTTTTGCAATTATCATAAAAAGAAAGGAGATACAACATGAAAAAGATGGCGTTAACCGATAATGAGCTTATCAGTCTGTATGTAAATGGTGATGAATCAGCATTAAAAAGTTTAATTACGCGGCATGAAAAGAAAGTATTTTCGTACATCATGCTTTCTGTCAAAAGTCGTGAATTGGCAGAAGATATTTTTCAGGACACTTTCATCAAGGTTATCAATACGTTACGTTCCGGAAATTATAAGGAAGAAGGGAAGTTTTTGCAATGGGTAATGCGTATTGCCAACAATTTAAAAATTGATTATTTCCGAAAAGTGCAACGTATGCCCGCTTTTGAATCCAACGGGGAATTTGACATTTTTGATGTGATTTACGGAACAGATCCTTCCGTTGAACAAAAAATTATCACGGAACAAATTTATGATGAACTTCGATCATTAGTCAAACTTCTTCCCGATGAACAACGCGAAGTGTTGGAAATGCGTATTTATCAAGATATTAGTTTTAAAGATATTGCCGAAATTACCGACGTAAGCATCAACACCGCCTTAGGAAGAATGCGCTATGCGCTGATTAATCTTCGCAAAATTATCAAAGATAAAAACGTTGTGATGTGCTAATTAATTCATCACAAGAATAATCAAATTATTACATCTAATTTTGGTTGGAATGAGATATTAATGGATAGCTTTCCATATCTTGCTCTGTTTGTAACTATTTGATTATAAATAATTTAAAGTTGAATGATATTGAACAACTATTAACGATGTGTTATCTGACAAAAAAATTGATGTAGAAGCCGTGGAAAACTTTCCTTGGTACAACTTTTTTGTGTATTTTTGCAAAACTTTTCAAATTAAAGATTTATGGTTACGAAATATGTTTTTGTCTTAGGTGGTGTTGTTTCCGGTTTAGGAAAAGGAATTACCGCAGCATCTCTCGGTAGATTATTGAAATCCAGAGGGTTAAAGGTTACAATGCAGAAGTTGGATCCCTATTTGAATATGGATCCCGGCACGATGAATCCCTATCAGCATGGGGAAGTTTTTGTTACTGAAGATGGTGGCGAAACCGACTTGGATATTGGTCATTATGAACGTTTTATTGACGAAAACTTAAATAAACACTGTAACGTGACGGCAGGAAAAGTTTATTATTCCGTCATCGATAACGAGAGAAATGGTCTTTATGCAGGTTCTACCATACAGATGATTCCGCACATTACCAATATGATAAAAGACAAAATTCGTATTAACGCAACCACCAACAAAGCGGAAGTGGCGATTGTGGAAATCGGCGGAACTGTCGGCGATTACGAAAGTTTGCCCTTCTTGGAAGCCATTCGTCAATTTTCAAGCGAGGAAGGGTACAACAATTGTATGTACATTCACGTTGCGCTCATTCCTAACATCACTCCAAGCAATGAATTGAAAACCAAACCTGCGCAACATAGTATTAAGGAGTTGTTGAGTTTGGGTATTCAACCCGACATTTTGGTCTGTCGTTGCGATCGTCCTGTGGGAAAAGAGATTAAAGAAAAATTATCGCTTTTCTGCAATGTCAAGATGGAAAATATTATCGAAAATACCGATATGCCTTCATTATATGAAATTCCGTTGGCATTAGAGGACGAAGGACTTGCCGAACAGGTAATTAAACGCTTGCGCTTACATTGTAAAGAAAAAGACTTGAGCGATTGGCAGGATATGGTGGACAAAAGTAAAAAATTGAATTCCAAAATTCGCATCGCATTGGTAGGTAAGTATATAGAATTGCAAGATGCTTACATTAGTGTCGTTGAGGCTTTGAAACATGCGTCCATTTATCATCAAACCGAATTGAAAATCCGTTGGATAGATTCGGAGGAAATTACGGAAAAAAGCGCTGGTCCTCTTTTGAAAGATGTAGATGGAATTATCATCCCCGGCGGCTTCGGCTCTCGTGGTATTGAAGGTAAAATCAACGCTGCCCGCTACGCTCGCGAAAGACAAATTCCGTATTTCGGCTTGTGCCTGGGAATGCAAATTGCCATTATCGAATTTGCCCGCAACGTCGCCGGCTTAAAACAAGCCAACAGTAAGGAAATTGACCCCAATACTCCCTATCCGATTATCGATTTTCTTCCGGGACAAAACGAATACAGTATTCTGGGCGGCTCTTTGCGCTTAGGAAAATATCCATGTAAAATTAAAAAAGATACCAAAGCCTACGAAGCTTATCAAAGCGAAAAAGTTTCGGAACGTCACCGTCATCGCTATGAAGTAAACAACGATTATCGGGATATACTTGAGAAAAACGGCATGATTATTTGCGGAACTTCCCCTAACGAAAGTATCGTGGAAATGATTGAGTTGCCGAATCATCCTTGGTTCGTGGCCTGCCAATTCCACCCCGAGTTCAAGTCAAGACCGAATCGTCCTCACCCGCTCTTCCTCGGCTTTATTGGAGCATCTCTTCATAAGAAATTATCTAATAAGTAGTTAGAAATTATTTTGAAACATTTTTTACCAACCACCAAAAAAGAAATTGAAAACCTTGGATGGGATTATTTAGATGTTATCATTGTTACAGGTGATGCTTATGTAGATCATCCCTCTTTTGGTGCGGCCGTGATTGGTCGTTGGTTGGAAAAATTGGGTCTTCGCGTTGCCATTCTGCCCCAACCGAATTGGCAGGACGATGGTCGCGATTTTACCAAATTAGGGAAACCGCGTCTCTTTTTCGGAATTACCGCCGGCAACATGGATTCGATGGTCAATCACTACACAGCGACCAAACGATTGCGCCACGATGACGCCTACACTCCCGGAAACGTTCACGGATTCCGTCCCGACTATGCTTCGGTGGTCTATACGCAAATGGTGAAAAAGTTTTTCCCCGACGTGCCGGTCGTGCTCGGCGGAATTGAAGCCTCCCTGCGCCGAATTTCTCATTACGATTATTGGAGCAATGCGCTTAAACCATCAATTTTGCTTGATAGTCACGCAGATGTGTTGGTTTACGGAATGGGCGAAAAACCGATTGCACAATTGGTCGATGTTTTCCGCTCTCCTAATTGGAAAGAAAAATTAACTACGTGTTCGCAAATTGCATTTTTAACCGATAATATTGACACTTTTGATAAAAAACAAACCATTTTTCTCCATTCTTATTCCAAGGAATTAAGCAATAAAAGATTCTATGGAGAGAATTTTGTCACTTTTGAAACGGAATCGAACAAAAAAATACAACATATACTGATTCAACAATATCAGAATAGTTTTCTGGTAGTTATGCCTCCATTTCTGCCCTCTACGGAACAAGAGATGGATGACTTTGCACTTTATGATGTGATGATGAATGCGCCGCATCCCAAATATGCAAAACGGGGCGACATTCCTGCCTACGAAATGATTAAAAACTCGATTACCATTCATCGCGGCTGTTTCGGAGGATGCAGTTTTTGCGCCATTACTGCCCATCAAGGGCGTTTTGTAAGCTCGCGCTCGCCCCAATCTATTCTTGATGAAGTGACGGATTTGTCGCAACGTCCTTATTTCAAAGGACATATTTCTGACTTAGGTGCTCCTTCTGCCAATATGTATCAAATGAAAGGTCGCAATCAGAATTTGTGTGACCAATGTGCGAAACCATCCTGCATTTTTCCTAAAATATGTAACAATTTGATAATCAATCATAAACCGCTCATCGAATTGTATCAAAAAGCCTCTTTGGTCAAAAATGTCAACAGAATTACCATTGGAAGCGGGATTCGCTATGATTTGTTGATCACTGATAATCCAAAAGTTGATAAAGACAATGGACTGACAAACTATTTACGGGATGTTGTTGCGCATCATGTGTCGGGGCGGCTGAAGGTGGCGCCTGAACATACTGTGACAAAGGTGTTGACCAAAATGCGCAAACCTCCGTTTAATACTTTTTTAAAGTTCCATCAAAGATTTAATGAGATGAATAGGCAAGCCAATCTGCGACAGCAATTGGTTCCTTATTTCATTTCGGCGCATCCCAGTTGCACACTGGACGACATGAAATCGTTGCACGCCTCTACGCAGCATTTGGAAATGCACATTGAACAGGTTCAGGACTTTACGCCAACACCGATGACCTATTCAACGGCAATGTACTATCTGGGTTATGACCCTTATACCGGCGAAAAAGTATTTTCTGCCCAAAATAAAAATGAAAAAGACAGGCAAAAACAGCTTTTTTTCAATAAAAAATAACGCAATATGAAAAGAATAACCATTGTTTTGATGATTATTTCGCTCTTTTTCGGCTTTGTTCAAGCGCAAACGCCTGATGAAAATGCAGAAAAATATGAGTTTTATCGTCAACGCCTGAAAAATGATTTTATCTATTTTACAGGAGACGGACATGTCAAAGGTTCTCATATTCCGATGGAAGCGCGGCGTGAAAATAGTAACAAAAAAGTCGGTTATTGGGCGGATGCGATCTGGTGGCAAGGACATTATGTGGCAGTGTTGGCAACCGAATATCGATTACTACAATTGCGTGGTAGAAATACCGACTCAACTTTGCAGGAATTGAAAGCCGCACTTGATGTCTATGACAGATTGGATTGGGAAGCCGAATTGTGTTGGCAGGGAGATTCTGCATTGAATGGTTTTTATCTGCGCGATGATGTGGATCAGACAATAGCTCCTAAAATAAATATAGATGTGGTCAGCAGCGATTATCTGAATCATTGCGGAAAGAGCGAAACAAGCGGGAATGCGCCTTCGCAGGATCAAGCGTGGGGCACATACCTGGGTTTTGCGTTAGCGAAAAAGTTGGTCGATGATACGACTGTTCACCGTCAAATTGAAGATATTACCACCCGAATCATCAAAGGAATGCAATATACCGATGCCAACGGGAAACAAGAATGGCAGATTATGAATCCCGTTACCGGTGGAATGATACAAACCAAAGGAGATATTCAATGGCTGAAATTTGCACACGCATCTGTCGGTGAAATATTGACAGACAATACATTACATTTTGACAAATCGGACAAATCGCTTTGGAAAACAATTTGGAATGTGTTGCAAAACAACCTGCTTATCGACAAAAACGGACATTTTACATGGTATGGTGTGATGGCGTTATCTACCGTGATTAATGAGTGGGGTAGTGGGGAGGATAATTGCTACGATTGGTTGATTAAAACCAATGCGAAAATTGTAGCAAAACGTCCGGACTTGGAGCAATCGTTGTTTTTTCCGCACTTACCATTAGCCAATGTGGTTTTATATGGATATTCCGGCACAAATCCGTTGGGAAAAGCGCCTTATCTTCTCTATCTTGACGCTGCACCCAAAGAGGGTGCTTGTCATACCGATACTGTCCAAAGCCCGGCTCCGTGGCATTCGCTTTCGATTTTCTGTCCGTGGCACACAAAAGATGTCGGTGAATTTAACATGCTGGATTATATGTTGTTATACAATTTATACGAGCTTATTTACGATATGCACCTTCCTGAATATGAAATTTTTTGGAGGGAGAATGAATAATCGGGATTTGATATTTTTTAGTATTCTATTTGAAATATTAATAACCGTTTCAGAAAAAATCGTATCTTCGCAAATTGACTTATTGTAAATAAAAACTACTTATCTATCTGAAATTGAGAATGTTTCAAAAAATAGGATACTATAATAATTTAAAATTGTTGTAATAATATGGACGGGAACTCACTAAACATTGCTGAAGAAAAGTTGAATCAATTAAAATCATTGATGCCCGAAATTTTTGACGAAGGTAAAATTGATTGGGAAAAATTGCGCGCCACGCTTGGTGAGGAAGTGAACTTCTCAAACGAACGATATGTGCTCAATTGGGCAGGAAAAAGTGATGCTTTCAGAATCTTGCAGCAACCGAGTTCACAAACGTTGGTTCCGGCAAAAGAAGAATCCGTCGATTTTGACAACACCAAAAACATCTTCATTGAAGGTGAAAATCTTGAAGTGCTTAAAGTGCTGCAAAAAAGCTACTTCGGTAAGGTGAAGATGATTTACATAGATCCTCCATATAACACGGGAAGCGACAGTTTCATTTATCCCGACAAATTCTCGGAAAGCAAAGAAGAGTACCGGCAGCGTGTGGGGGATTTAGTGGGTAGTGATGAGTTATTAGTGGGTAGTGATAAGTTGTTGGTGGATAGTGACAAGTGTGAAGTGGATAGTTCTAACCACTCTCCACTAATCACTAACCACTACTCACTAAACACTAACCACTTAGTTCTTGCGAAAGAACGTTGGGGCAAAAACTCCAAAGAAAACGGGCAATACCACAGCAACTGGCTCAATATGATGATGCCGCGCCTCTATCTCGCCAAAAACCTTTTGCGTGAAGACGGT
>CAYYHC010000129.1:0-6552 GCA_964471715.1 uncultured Lentimicrobiaceae bacterium
CAGCGTACAACGGACTTTTGAATTGCAAGGAACTAATATTCCTATTGGAGTGCCAATATGTTATGAATCGGCTTATGGTGAGCATTTTGCGAAATTTGTCAACAATGGCGCAAGACTTATGGCGGTTATTACCAACGATGGTTGGTGGGGCAATACGCCCGGACACCGGCAGCACTTCATGTTCTCTAAACTTCGCGCGGTAGAATCCCGTCGCACCATCCTCCGTGCTGCCAATACCGGAATCTCCGCCTTTATCGACGAAAAAGGAGACGCACATCAATCGACAAAGTATTGGACTCAAACCGCTATTAAACAGAATGTTGTACCGAACGACACACTTACTTTCTATGTAAAACACGGTGATTATATTGCACGCTTTTTCGTTGCCATCACCACCCTTATTTTCTTGTTCGGGGCTTATTTACGTATCAAAAACAGAATTGCTGCAAGAAAAACGATTCATCCAAATTTGACACAACCCAATGGAAATCAATAAAAAACAAATTCATAACTCTCAATTTAGTATTGATGAAAGCGTTTTCGAAGCAGAAGACAATGTTTTGGTTTTTGATAAACCTTATCAATGCACCTCTTTTGATTTGGTAGCGAAAGTGAAAAAAGCCATTAAGCACAAATTCGGTTCCCGAATAAAGGTTGGTCATGCCGGCACATTAGATCCTTTGGCGTCGGGCTTGATGATTGTTTGCACCGGTCAGTTTACCAAGAAAATTGAAACATATCAAGGTGCAGAAAAAGAATATACGGGAACATTTCTGCTTGGTTCCACAACGCCGAGTTTTGATATGGAAAAGGAAATTGATGCCGAATATCCTACGGAACACATTACTACAGAGATGGTTCGAGCGGCGGCGGCGCAGTTGACGGGCGAAATAGAGCAGATACCGCCACAGTTTTCCGCTGTGTGGATAGGCGGGCGCAGGGCTTTTCATTACGCGCGGGAAGGCGAAAATGTGGAATTGACCGCACGAAAAATAGAGATTCGCGAATTTGAATTAACACGCATCGAGTTGCCGGAGGTGGATTTTAGAATCGTCTGTTCCAAAGGAACTTACATCCGTTCCATTGCGCGTGACTTTGGTCTGTTGTTGGGAAGCGGCGCGCATCTTACCGCTTTGCGGCGCACCCGTATCGGCGATTTTAAGGTAGAAAATGCCATCCAATGTCAAATTGATACGCAGCCACGAATGTTGACCAAACGCGAAAACGATTTCTTCGCACTTGGGTTGATGTCCGGAACTTCTTTAGATGGTTTGGATATCGCTTTTTGTAAGTTTTTTATGAAAGGCAAAAAATGGAATTACAGTGTAATTAAGTGTGATACAATACCTTATAATGAAGATTGGAAGAATAGGTTGTCGAATGCGGAAAACTTATCGGCATTTGATTATGCCGTTTTGAACTGCGATTTCGGTCGTTTTATGGCGAAAAATGTGCTGCAATTTCTTCAGGATGTGCCTGCAAAACCGGACTTTATTGCCTCGCATGGGCACACCGTTTTTCACCGTCCCGACTTGGGAATGACGACTCAAATGGGCAGTGGTGCCGAGTTGGCAGCCCTGACAGGCATTCGTACTATCTGTGATTTTCGGTCGGTTGATGTTGCGCTCGGCGGACAGGGTGCGCCGTTAGTGCCTATCGGTGACCAACTGCTTTATGGTCAGTACGATGCGTGCCTTAATCTGGGTGGTTTTTGTAATATTTCTTTTACAAGTGACGGTGTACGTAAAGCTTTCGACATTGCGCCCTGCAATATGTTGTTAAATCATTTGGCGCAGCGCCTTCATCTCGATTATGATGAAAATGGGGAACATGCCGCTGTTGGGAAGTGTGTTTTGTCGGTGTTAAATGACTTGAATGGTCTGCCTTTTTACCAAAAAGCCGGCGCAAAATCGTTGGGGAAAGAGTGGTTTATTGAAAATATATTGCCTCTGCTTAATGTGGAGGAGAATGCGGACGATTTGTTAAGAACGGCCACGGAACACATTGTAAATCAGATTGCTAATGTTGTAAAACAGAATGAAATACATTCGTTGTTGATTACCGGCGGTGGTGCAAAAAATCAATTTTTAATTAAATTATTGCAGCAACAATTATCTGAAACACAAATAGTTATTCCGAGTGAAGCCACCATTGATTACAAAGAAGCCATTATTTTTGCCTTTTTGGGACTTTTACGTTTGAAACAGACTGCCAATTGTCTTCAAAATGTCACCGGTGCTTCTCGCGACAATTGTGGAGGTGCCATTTACGAAGGGAGCATTATTCTGTAGTTTAATGACCAATTGATACATATTTCACACCATAGATTAAGTTTCCCTTGCCGTACAACAAGTTTGGGGGTTGGTCGGGAGAACGTTGTGTCCTACAAATTTTTTCGTTTTTTAAATGGGTGATGTTTTACCGAGTGCACCTTCAATGGAATACTTGCTGGACGGCTGCATTGACGCAATTCCACTTATTTTTGGAAATGAATTTATTTACTTTCCACATTAAGGATGATAATGAAAAGTACATTATCGCGACGAAATTCCTAAAAACGAGAATAATAGCCTCCTGACCTAATGTCGCATTGAAACGTGTCTGAACATTTGCCTGCATGGCCGCAAAAATACAATATTTAATTTTACCGAATAGGTACTATATTATGAATTGCAGACGCCTTTAATAATGATATATGTTGATTATCAAGGTATTGGAATTAGAGATCCCTTACATAATATTTTTTATTATTCATTGATTATCAATGAATAATGTATTAATAACTACTTTTTTGTTAGATAAAACTATCAAAATCAAAAATATATCACTATAATTACGTTGATTAAAATAACAATAAAATAAAAAAATATTTCACTATAATTACAATATAAAAAAATATAAAAACTATCAAATTAGAAAAAAAATCGATATAATTACGTTGTAAGAAAAAAAACAATAAAAAAATATTAATTTAAAATTTAATTATGGAAAATAAAAAATGTAACGTATTATGCAGGTTTTATCACAATTTAAAAAATGAGAATAAGGAAATTGTTAACATTTTAAAAAAAGTATTTCTTACTTTATTAAATGGTTACGCACACAAAAGTGACACAATTGAGGAAATAGATTTTATTTTTACTTCTTCCGAACAAAATGTATTATTAGTTATCAGGTTAGTAATTATCGCCGTAGGCTTGATAAATAAACGCTGCAGGCTTAATAATAGATGTGTAGGCTCAATAATAGATGTTGTAGGCTTAATAAAACCCGATGTAGGCTTAGTAATAGACGCTATAGACTCGATAATAGACGTTATAGGCTTAATAATACCCGATGTAGGCTCAATAATAGATGCTGTAGACTTAATAATTGCCGCTAAAGGCTTACAAATTACCATTTTTCAATGGCGCAAGTCAATTCGAATCAGGCGAATAGAATTTCTCAGTGACATATTGCAAAGAGTTCGTTTGAATACCGAGTCATCCAAAATAATGACCATGATTGAATACGATAAAAAATGGTATGATGAAAAATTTCACGATGGAGGTGAATTGGAACAGCAGGTAGATCGATTCTTAACCAATTGGTCGTATGCTTGTTATTTGATAGAAAAGAAGATGATTGAACAAAACGAAATTGGATTGTTTCAATATGACTTAAAGAGAATTTGTACATCAGAAGATGTTCAAAAATATTTATGGAATTTATACCATTTTAGCAGAAAAATAAATAGTAAATGTCCCTATGAATCTTTGATAAAATATGCAGAAACAAATCTATTTATCAACAAAGACGAATTTGAAAATATACATTCTGTAAAATATAGTCCATATAAGAATTTGAATTTTTAGTTCAAATCTTTTTTTGTCATATTTAATGTGTGAATGAATAGGCTGATAAGACTGTGTTTGTACTGTCTTATATTTAAAAACGCATTTGTCTTTCCGTGCCACAAATCCCGTGCGGTGGCTTAATCTTTTTGTTACTTTTTTATTATAGTAAAAAGTACAGGGAAAGAATTGGAAAATAATAACTAAGAGGCATGGAATGTCCAATTTACAATTAGTCGCGAAGCGAGACTTGTAGTTTAATCTAATTTTTACGAAAATAAGGCGCATTTGCTTTTGCTGCGCCAACGATTGTAGCGGATACCCCGTAGCGGCGGGCTGCTTTGCAGGTGAAAGGTGAGAAGTGAAAGGTGAGAAGTGAAAGGTGAAAGGTGAGAAGTGAAAGGTGAAAGGTGAAAAGTGAAAAGTGAAAGGTGAAAGGTGAGAAGTGAGAAGTGAAAGGTGAGAAGTGAGAAGTGAAAGGTGAAAGGTGAAAGATGAAAGGTGAAAGGTGAAAAGTGAAAAGTGAAAAGTGAAAGGTGAAAGGTGAAAGGTGAAAAGTGAAAAGTGAAAGGTGAAAGGTGAAAGGTGAAAGTATTGGGGCAGGGATTGTAAGACAGGGTCAGGCAGCCCGCTGCGAGGAGTATGAGCGAAAAGCGTGACAGTGAGCCGTAAATGCGAAATAATCAGTCGATTATGGAGTTGATGAGGCGAACCGGGGCACCCAAAAACAATTTAAAATGGACAATTTAGCGCATAATGACAACACAACCATCCTTTCTAACGGACATCCTCGGACGGAGAAAATTATTAGTATTACGTTCGTAAATGCGGGCTAAGAATGCAAAATTATTGCAATTTGTTTCCATTATAAGTCAGTTAAAATCGATATTTGCGTCTTTTATATAATTTTTTATTTATAACTATTTAATATAGAAACATATAAAATATGCTCTCAGGTTACAATTTTGAAGGATAATTTTGCTAATTTTGCGCCGTTTTTTAGGCACCAAAATGGTATTTAATATATTTGCTATTTATGTGTGTATCAAATGATTATAATATGATGTCAGTACTCGTTGTTATTACATAATAGAATTATGTCATAGATCAAAATCAATTAATAAATTATGAAGAAAATTTTTTTTACTCTTTTGACCACACTTCTCTTTTGCTGTGCGGTTCAGGCCCAGTACGCAGTGCACGTGGGCGATGTATTATGCACCGATAATTCAATTGTACAAGCGGATTCGTTTGCCGGCAGCGGCAAAACGGCAATGGCTGTGGTTTTTTATGTAGATACTACCGGAGCACATGGTTGGGCAGTTAATCTTACCCAACGTACAACCAGGTTAAAATGGGATAATCAGGAGACGATGACCGGTTGTTCAAATATTGAGGCTTTGCCTGATGTTGCGACATCAGCGGAAGCTTTGGCTGATTATGACGGTTACGAAAATACACGAATCATTCGCGCTACCGACGGTGCTACACATTATCCGGTTGCCTATTCAGTCGATATCGATAACGGATGGTACCTCCCGGCCGCCGGTCAATTAAGTATTCTTTATGCCAACTTGGACATCGTACAAAATACCTTAAATACCCTTAGCGCATTGTCGATTACCACTTCCGCTTTCACGGGAATAAATTATTGGTCTTCTTCCGAAGCATCTCTGTATTATGCGTGGTACGTTAATTATAAAGGCGAATTGATTACCAGTAATGCCAAATGCAACGCCTATTATGTCAGATCTTGTCGCACTTTCTAAAAATGAATAATAAAATGAATATAATGAAAAGAATCAGTACAATCAATTACTATGGGCAAGTGTGTTTCCTCTTGTTATTACTTGCCTTTTGCAATATGCTACATGCACAAACTCCTTACTATAAAATAGGAGATCATTATACCGATGAACTCGGACAACAAGGAATCATTGCATCCATCAGCAACGATAATCGCACGGGTTGGATGGTTGCCCTTCAAGATGTGCCTTCTTCCCGCAACTGGAGCAGAATCACCAATATACCTGTCCCCAATATGAATGTGATTCCGACACCGGCATCAAATGTTTATGAATGGGGAATTTATATCCCTGTTACTGCTGACCGGGACGGATACGATAATACTGCCAAAATGCGCGCTGCCGGAAGCTCCGAAGAGTTTGCCGCTGCATATTATGTGGATTATGAGAACGGTTGGTATATCCCTTCGGTCGGTCAAATGCGCGTGGTCGCTTTTTCTCAACCTCTGTTGGGCATTTCACTCTATGAAGACACCTATTGGACAAGTACTCAAAATAGCGCCGCCAATGCCTGGGCCATCAATATTGAAGATTACTCCTACGAAGTAATAGAAAAAATTTACGCACATCGTATTCGTCCGGTCAAAAACATTAATTTTGAACGACAGATTATTCTTGAAGTCAATGACCCCATTATGGGTAGTGCTACTTCTGATTGTGATGTTTGTGTAAATGATACCTGCAGCTGTTTGGTGCGACCGTTGTCTTGACGGCGACTGCCAATGAGGGTTATCATTTTACACAATGGCAAGACGGTAATACGCAAAACCTGCGCACTCTCACCTTTACGAATGATGCCACTTATACTGCTTTTTTTGCAATTAATAATTATATTCTGACTGTTAATAGCGATAATGCTCCCATGGGAACCGCTGCCGGAGGTGGTACTTTTGATTTTGGTACCACTGCCACAT
>CAYYHC010000130.1:0-6547 GCA_964471715.1 uncultured Lentimicrobiaceae bacterium
TCAAAAACCGATGAGGTAACACTCGTGCCGGTTCGATCCCGGCCCCGGGTACAAAACTCAAAATCCTTGTAATCACTCAATTGCAAGGATTTTTTTTAAAAATACAATTTAGTCATGAATAATCTTTTGGCTTTTATCACTTGGACTGTTGACCCTGTCGCATTTTCAGTCGGAAGCATTGAGGTTCGCTGGTACGGCATTTTATTGGCAACAGGTTTCGTTCTTGCATACCTTGCTCTGCAAAAAATCTTCAAAGTTGAGCATCTTTCTCAACAACTATTAGACAAACTTTCCATCTGGACCATCGTTTGGACCATTGTCGGCTTACGTTTGGGACATTTTTTATTTTATGAACCCGACTATTTAATCGCACATCCACTACAAGTACTGCTTCCATTTGATGAAAATTGGCAATTTGTAGGTTATCAAGGGTTGGCAAGTCATGGGGCTGTAATAGCTATTATATTGTGGATCAGCTATTTCTCTTGGAAAAAGAAAATGAATGTATTATGGTTGTTAGATCGCCTTGCAATTGTAATTCCCATTACGGCCGCTTTTGTGCGCATCGGAAATTTAATGAATCACGAAATTGTGGGCAGCATTACTAATGTGGATTGGGCTTTCAACTTTACTTATGGCGGTCTCGGTGTTGCCGGAACCTTCCGCCATCCTGCGCAATTGTACGAATCTATCGTCTATTTATTGCTGTTTTTTGCCTTAATAGTCTATTATTTTAAATTCGCAAAAGGAAAAGTTCCTCCCGGACGCGCCACAGGTATCACGCTGACGGTCGTTTTTCTCGCTCGATTCATCATTGAATTCTTTAAAGAAGTTCAAGTTAGCAAAGAAGTAGGAATGACGTTGGATATCGGTCAACAATTGAGCATTCCATTTGTCATTATCGGGATCGGATTACTCATTTATTCTATTATTTACAAAAATAAAATCCCACAATATATCGAACCTCAAAGTCCCGAAACTGACAAAACTAAACAAAAATAAAATAAAACAATAATGAAAAAGATATTAATTACCGGAGGTGCCGGTTTCATTGGTTCACATGTAGTGCGTCTTTTTGTAAATAAATATCCTGATTATCAGATTTATAACCTGGATAAATTGACGTATGCCGGAAATCTTGAAAATTTGTCGGACATTGATAATGCGCCCAATTACCATTTTATAAAGGCAGACATTGTGGATGCCGATTTGATGAATGCCATTTTTGAAAAATATCGTTTTGACGGGGTCATTCACCTTGCCGCAGAATCGCACGTGGACCGTTCCATCACCAATCCTATGGAATTTATTTTTACCAATGTGGTTGGAACGGTGAATTTGCTCAACGCTGCGCGCCGAATTTGGAAAGATGATATTGCCAACAAATGTTTTTACCATATTTCTACCGATGAGGTTTACGGCTCGTTAGGAAACGAAGGATCGTTCAGTGAAACAACGCCTTACAGTCCGCATAGCCCTTATTCTGCAGCCAAAGCAAGTTCCGACCACTTTGTTCGCGCCTACCACGACACTTTCCAACTCCCCATTCTCATTTCCAATTGCTCCAACAATTACGGTCCGAATCAGTTTCCTGAAAAATTAATCCCGCTATTTATTAATAATATCAAGAATAACAAGTCGTTACCGGTTTACGGAAAAGGAATTAATGTTCGCGATTGGCTTTATGTGGAAGACCACGCCAACGCAATCGATACTATTTTTCACCTCGGCAAAATAGGTGAAACTTACAATATCGGAGGCAATAATGAGTGGAAAAATATTGATTTAATTAAACAATTAATTGAAATATTAGACCGCAAGTTGGGACGCCCTGCCGGAACTTCTTTATCATTAATTACTTATGTTACTGATCGCGCCGGTCATGATTTGCGGTATGCCATCAATGCCTCGAAATTAAAAGAGGAACTCCATTGGGAGCCATTGGTGAAATTTACCGAAGGTTTTGAAAAAACCGTTGATTGGTACCTCGCTAATGAAAAATGGTTAAATAACGTTACATCAGGTAGTTACCAAGACTATTATAAAAAAATGTACGAGAACTAACCATAAGAGATTTGAAATTATGGAATCTTCCTGCGTCTTAATTGCCGGACCGTGTGCGGCTGAAAATGAAAAACAAATTTACGATACCGCTCAACAATTGTTTGAGCAGTCTCGTTTTTTCCCTTTTCCGATTTCCTATTTTCGCATAGGCGTTTGGAAACCGAGAAGTCACGCTGCCGATTTTTCCGGCGCAGGCGAAATCGCTTTTGAATGGTTTGAAAGAGTTCAAAATGAATTTCACTTTCCCATTTGTGTGGAAGTTGCTACTCCTCAGCATATTGAAATCTGCAAAAAACATAACATTACCAATATTTGGATAGGTGCCCGTACTTCCGTCAACCCTTTTAATGTTCAGGAATTGGCAGATGCCATTCAAGGCGAGAATTTCACCGTAATGGTGAAAAATCCCATCGTTCCCGACTTAAAATTGTGGATTGGGAATCTTGAACGTTTTGAAAAAGTAGGCGTAAAGCAGCTTTTTGCCATCCATCGCGGGTTTAGCGAAAATACGGAAAACATTCTACGAAATCGCCCTATGTGGGAAATCCCAATCGCTTTGCGCGTGGCACGTCCCGACATCCCAATTATATGCGACCCGTCTCATATTTCAGGTAATACATTGTATATTAAAGAAATAGCCCAAATTGCATTGGATTACGGCTTTAATGGTTTGATGTTGGAAACCCACGCTCAACCTCACCAAGCATTAAGTGATTCGGCACAACAACTAAATCCCGTCGAACTAAAACAATTGCTTGATAGCCTGATATTTAAAACTCATTCTTCCACTTCTCCCAACGACTTGCTTCGCCAACCGCGTACTTTAATTCATCATATTGATACACAGATAAGTCAACTGTTAGCCAAAAGAATGAATCTGGTGGAAGAAATTGCACAAATCAAAAAAGAAAATAGTATTGCCTTAATCCAACCCCAACAATGGAACAATGTCGTTAAAACTTATCGGCATTTTTCACCCGATGACAAATTGTATGATGAATTTTTACAAGAATTTCTTACACTTTTACATCAGTATTCTTTGAAAAAACAGCAAAAAAATCAATAAAATGAGCATTATAGAAACAGAAAATGAAATAATTGAAGAATTTGAACTCTTTGACGATTGGATGGATAAGTACAATTATATCATAGAGTTAGGAAAAACACTCCCTCTCATAGACGCACAATACAAAACAGACGAATACCTTATCCACGGCTGTCAATCGCAAGTATGGTTGCACGCCGATTATATAGACGGCAAACTCATCTTCAAAGCAGATAGTGATGCCATTATTACAAAAGGAATTATTAATTTGTTAATCAGAGTATTATCCAATCGTACACCGCAAGAAATTTTGGATGCACCGCTTCACTATTTGGATAAAATCGGAATTAAGGAACATTTGTCACCAACTCGTTCCAACGGCTTGGTTTCTATGATTCAAGAAATGAAAAAATACGCATCTACTTATCACTCTCAAAACATCTAATATGATTTCTATCAATAAGTTATCTGTAAATTTTACCGGTGATTTTTTGTTCAAAGAAGTCTCATTCGTAGTCGGCGACAAAGACCGAATCGGTTTAGTAGGCAAAAATGGGGCGGGAAAATCAACTTTACTAAAGATTCTTCATAAAGAATTGGAACCTGAAGGAGGTACAATTATTATCTCCTCCGGATTTTGTACCGGCTATTTACCGCAGGAAATACACGGCTGCTACGAATCATCGGTTTGGGAAGAAACAATGTCTGCCTTCGTTGAACAACGCCGATTAGAAAAAAGAATTGCCGAAATTACAGAATCTTTTTCTATAAGAACTGATTATGAATCAGATGAATACATTAACTTGGCGCAGCAATTATCCGATATAACCGACCGGTTTCATCAGTTGGGTGGTGCTACCATGGAAGGCGATGCAGAAAAAGTTTTATTGGGTTTGGGTTTCAAAAAGTCGGATTTTACGCGACAAATGAAGGAATTTAGCAACGGTTGGCAAATGCGTGTCTCGTTAGCAAAAATATTGCTGCAACAACCCGAAATTATTTTGTTGGATGAGCCGACCAATCACTTGGATATTGAATCCATTCAATGGTTGGAGGACTACTTGGCGAATTATAACGGCGCCATGTTGTTGGTTTCTCACGACCGTGCTTTCCTTGATCGAGTTACCAACAGAACGGTGGAAATTACTTTAGGCAACATTCAGGATTACAAGTGCAGTTACTCAAAATATGTGGAACAACGTATGGAACGCATTGATTCACAGCAATCTGCATTTGAAAACCAACAAAAAGAGATTGAACAAATTGAGAAATTCATTGAGCGATTTCGATACAAAGCCACCAAAGCCAAACAGGTCCAGAGTCGGTTGAAATTGTTGGACAAGATGGACAAAATCGAGGTTGACAGCATGGACAAGTCCTCCATTTCGTTTCGTTTCCCGCCCGCGCCCCACTCCGGACGTGTAGTGGTGACTGCCGAAGCGATGGATTTAGGCTATGGCGACGTCAACGTGTTGGAAAAAATTGACTTTCACATTGAACGCGGAGAAAGAATTGCTTTTGTGGGTAAAAATGGTGAAGGAAAATCTACAATGGTAAAGGCAATTGTGGGGGAATTGCAACCTCAGCATGGCAAGATTCAATTAGGACACCAGGTGGTTATTGGATATTATGCTCAAAATCAAGCACTTCTACTCAATCCTGACAAAACTGTTTTTGAAACAATTGATGACATAGCCGTTGGTGATATTCGTCCCAAAATCAGAACTATCTTGGGCAGCTTTTTATTTTCTACGGAAGATACCGAGAAAAAAGTAAGAGTGCTTTCCGGTGGAGAAAAATCGCGGTTGGCATTGGCAAAATTGCTCCTTTCCCCTTTCAATCTGCTGATTTTAGATGAGCCGACCAACCATTTGGATATGCAATCCAAGGATGTCTTAAAAAATGCACTGCTTCAATATGACGGCACCATGATTTTGGTTTCCCACGACCGTGATTTTTTACAAGGTTTGAGTGAAAAAGTGATAGAATTTAAAGATAAAAAGCTCAAAACTTACATCGGTGATGTTTATGATTTCTTAGAAAAAAAGAAAATGGATTCGTTGCATGAGTTGCAGGTCGGAAATAAACAGGAGGGCAACAGCAACGAAAAAACGACTAAAAATAAAGAAAACAGGGAGAAGAAAAAGGAGCAGGAAGCGCAGGAAAGAAAGAAAAACAACTTAATAAAGAAGGTAGAAAAAGAATTGGAAGGGTTGTTTGCAGAAAAGAAAGAAATTGAACAAAAACTGTCTTTACCGGAACAATATGCTACAGAAATTGCTTCAGGTGAACTTTATGCACAATTTGAAAAAGTACAAAAATTAATAGCAGATAAGGAAAACGTGTGGATGACATTACTCTCTTAATTCATCAATTTAATGAAACAATTTTTTGATTTTTCGGGCTTCACACAACAGCAATATCTATTCTTGATTTGCGGGTTTCTGTTTTTTGTTATGTCGTTGTTTTTTTATTACAAACAAAAAGACAAACTTGCTATTATATTACTCACTATCAGTGGATTATCATTTTTTGTTTTTGCCGCTTTATTAGACCCGTTTCTCAATTTTTGGGATGAGCGTTTTCATGCTTTGGTCGCCAAAAACAGTATGGATAACTTTTGGGTTCCCACTTTATACAAGGAACTTCCTTATCAAGAAAACGACCCGTTGATATGGAGTTATGCACATGTATGGTTGCACAAACAGCCGCTTTTTATATGGCAAATTGCGTTAAGTTTCAAATTATTCGGTGTTTCCGAATTTACCCTGCGATTACCGTCGGTTTTGATGGCTACCGGTCTGATTTTAATCTGTTATCGAATCGGAACATTATTGGTAGATAAAAAATTGGGCTATTATACCGCCATTGCCGTTACTTTCTCATGGTTTTTGCTTGACCTCGTTTCCGGTCACGCCGAAGTAGAGCACAATAATGTTTGCTTCCTTTTTTACGTGTCCGCTTCCGTATGGACATGGATGGAGTACATTCATTCCAATCGTAAACTCTGCTGGCTGATAGCTACTGCCGTTTTATGTGCCGGCGCCGTCTTAACTAAATGGTTAACAGGACTTTTGGTGTTTTTTATATGGGGAATATACCTATTATCCACCTACCGATTTAAACTCAAAGAATGGAAAATAGGACACCTATTATTGGCAATTGCCATCGTGGCAGCATTAGTACTTCCTTGGCAAATATATACTTTTGTCACTTTTCCTGAAGTTGCCAAAGTTGAATATGAGTATAATTCTGTACATCTGTTCAATGCTGTAGAAAGTCATACCGGAAATGTTTTTTTTCATATTAAAGCACTCCCTTATTTATATATTGGCGATAGTCAATATGAAATTATTAATGATAAATCTTTAAATATCAATTTATTACGTGGAATTTCATTATTGATTTTATTGTCAGGACTTGCGATGTTGATCTATC
>CAYYHC010000131.1:0-6484 GCA_964471715.1 uncultured Lentimicrobiaceae bacterium
GTGGTCAGAATAGCCGATTTTTACTCCAAATTGTTCACGAATCGTCAGCATGGCACGCAAATTGACATCCTGCATAGGTGTAGGATATTCCGTATTGCAATGAAGAATCGTAATTTGTTCTTTCTCTAAACCGTTTGAAATCAGAACATTGATTGCATCTCCAATTTCATTCATTTCGCACATTCCCGTTGACATGATGACCGGTTGATGATAACGGGCAATTTTTCTCAAATAGGGTAAATTGGTTATTTCACCGGAAGGAATTTTCCAGAATCCGATGTTTAATTCTGCTAAAAAGTCCACACTTTCCAAATCAAAAGCAGTAGAAAAAAAACGAATATTGTGTTGATGACAATAAGCCACCAGTTCGAGATGAGCTTCTTTGGAGAGTTCTAATTTTTGCAACATTTTCAATTGAGAATTCTCTGCTTTGTCGAGATTATTTTTTTGGTAATCAGCCATTTGTGCAGATTTTGCAGTAATCTTTTCTGCCCGAAACGTTTGAAATTTAATAAAATCAACCCCTGCATCAGCCGCGGCATCAATCAACTGTTTTGCCAATTGAACGGAGCCGTTATGATTCACGCCTGCTTCAGCAATAATAAGTACCGATTTATTCATCATTTTTGATATATTTTGCCGGATTTCCGATATAAATGCCGGGTTTTGTAATATTTTTTAGAATAACTGCACCGGCTGCCACAACAACATTATCGCAAATGGAAATATTATTGGCTACAACGGATTGACTGCCAATAAAGCAATTCGCTCCGATGGTAACACTTCCATTCACCATTGCGCCGGTAGAAATATGACAATAATCTCCAATAATTGCATCGTGTTCGATATTGCACATTGTATTCAAAATGCACCCCTTGCCGATTTGTGCATTGGCGTTGATAAATGCTTTATGCATCACCACTGTTCCCTCTCCTATTTGTGCATATTGGGAAACGTGGGCAGTAGAAGCAATGACAATAGCAAATGTGCCCCCCGCATTTTTAACTAATTGATGTAATTTAATTCTGATATCCGCGCTTTTAATCTGCCCGACGGTGACCAAAAATTGAGCATTGTCGATAAAATTCGGAATTTCGTCATCCGTTCCGATTATTTTGTAGCCGAGGACATCTTTCCCCATTTCAGACGGTCTGTCAAGAATGCCCAAAATGTGGTATCCGGCACTTTCTACCACTTCAATTACGGATTTGCAATGTCCGCCGCCGCCGATAAGGATTAGGTTGTTATTCATTGTTATTTTACTTTATCATACCATTCATTCGTTGCAGCATTTCTATCTTTCGGAATGTCATTTGTATCTAATCGCGGTAATTTATACACCGCATCATTTTGAAAATCAATTGCGGCCGCATTAACTTGAGTGGTCAGACCTAAACTACATCCTTTTTCTTTGAGAATGGCAATGGTATCATCATTATAGTTACCATAAGGATAGCACATTGTCCAATTTTTTGTATCGCCGCCGATTTCTTCTATAAAATCAACTGCCTTTTCTATTTCATTTCGTTGTTTTTCTTTCGACAATGAACCAAGCCAATAATAATCAAAACCGTGACTTCCAACGTGCATACCACAATCCACCATACATTTCATTTGATCGACATTCATGTATAGTTCGCGACTAAACACATCTTCATCCATTTTGATTACTTCGTCAAATAATTGATTCGTTATTGTATTTCTAAGTTGTTCAGAAAGTTCGACTTGTAGTAGGCGTTTAATAAAAACCACTTCTTTTGTATCAAACCGATTGGCAACCGCCAATTTTTCAAAATAAAAATCAAAAGAATTCAAATGATATGTTTCTTTATTGAGTATCAACAAATCCTTGATTCTTTTAATAAGGGCATTTAATTCGGTTTCCGGTGTAGCGGCTAAAATAAAATGTATCTTATTTACATCCAATACAGTATGCTCTGTAATTGCTTTAACGGGTGGATAAAAACATCCTTGTATTTTTTGTTTTTCCAAGATGGGAAATACATTCGTAAAATGGTCAGCATAAGCATCGTCAAAAGTAAGCAAGACCGCTTTTGTGGGAAGATTTTCTTTGCGGTCAAAAGCATCAATAACTTGTTCTATCGTAACAAAGTGATAATGTTTCTGTAAATAATGTATTTGTTCTTTGAAAAGAGAAACGTCCAATCCCTTGATATTAGGATATCGAGAGTGTTTCAAATCTCTTACATAGTGATACATAACAATGGTTAAATCTTTCTTTTCCATAATTTATACAATGTTAGGGCGGTCTTGGTCGGAATCAGCTTTAAAAATAACATAATCTGCGTCTGATAAGTAGGCAAATTCGATGGGTACATTTTTTTGTTCAAATGGTTCAAAGTAATTGGGAATAATTGTTTCCCCATTAAAATCTAATTGAGAGAATCCTATTTTTTTGATGCAATCAATATCTATTCCGTAGTTGATAAAATCAATGTATTCTGCATTATTTTTTTTGAGAATGTTTTGTAGCGGGTATGAAAGATTGGGAAGGTCTTCCAAATTTCCTAATACATCAACAATTCGAATGATGGTTGCATTATTAACATTAATGCAACGAATAGACCAAAGAGAAACAAGTTTATCTTCATTATATACACCCCAAAATTTGTACTCATAGATAGGATGTTTTGCATACCTATTAATAAAATAAGTTACCGATTTAGAAGGTTTATATGTAGAAAAGATAATGGGATTAATCGTATTGATATCTATTTCTTTAATACAAAAATGACTTGTATCTGAAGTGCTGATAATAGGCGGAATGGAAGGTTGAAAAGCTATTTTAAAAACTGGAATAAAAGGATTTGCGCAATAATAATGATTTAAAACGCCAACTTTCATATCTAAAATCGTATAAATTTTTTTAGCGATTTTGCTTATTCCAATAGCAGCCCATGAATGGAAATTTTCAATATTTCGTAAGAATGCCCACAGACTAATTCCCAAGTCTTTGATTTCATCATTCTTTATGTCTGTACGAACTTTCCAAATGGCTCCCCAATAATCTCCATTATTGTAAAGTTCTTTATCATACTGATATGTAGGAATAAAACCTAATAAAGCATCTATTTCGTTGGACTGATTATTGAGTGCTATGATAAAATTATAATTAGAAGTTATTGGATTAAGATGTTGAAATTTAATTAGTTCAATAGATTTTACCAATGCATGGTTTTGCTTCCATTGATTATTGATAAATGATTGAATTAATGGAAGTTCTGTATAAGCAGCTAATTTGATGGTATAAATCATAACATTATGCCTTAAGAATTACGCCACCCCACGAATAACCGACACCAAAACCTGCCAATAAAATATTTCCCTTGATTTTATTCTCTTTTTGAGCTTCATACAGGGCAATCGGAATAGTAGATGAAACTGTATTTCCGACATTTTCCATAAATATGTAAAATTTTTCTTTATCGATGGCAAGAAGTTTACGCAAGTAATTGATCATGTACTTATTTGCTTGATGAAATACGTATAAATCAATATCATTATCGTTTAGTCCATTCTTTTTTAATACATCTTCCACCAAAGGCGGAACGGCATCTGCCGTAAAATTGAAAATTTCACTCCCGTTCATAAACAAAAAATCGCTTGATATTGGATTTCCTGATGGGTCATAAGTCAAATCATTCAAGGAATTTTTATGTCTTAAAGCACCTGTTTTAACAATTAGATTTTCAGCACCTCTGCCATCTGTACCTAAGCTAAAATTGCCAATTTCAGCGAATCCGTTATTGGAAATCAACGTTGCGGCAGCAGCATCACCGAAAATGGTTCTATTTCCTTTATCTTTTGGATGAAGATGTTTGGTATAAGTTTCTGCCGTCAGTAGAAGTACGTTAGTAGCAATCTGAGCAGATAAGAGTCCTTTTGCCAAAGAAAGTCCATATACAAACCCCGAGCATCCCAAATTAAAATCTAAAGCACCGGAAGAAGTTGGAATCCCCAGTTTATGCTGAATGATGCAAGCAGACGATGGCAAAAAATAGTCAGGACTTTGCGTACACAGCAAAACAAAATCAATGCAATTTCTATCAATAGAATGTTCCTCAAAAAGTCTTTCGGCTGCAATGATTGCCATATCGGCTGCGGTTTCATTTTGAGCAGAAATATGTCGTTGAAAAATACCAACTTTAGAAGTAACTTTTTCAGCTGTCCATTCAGGAAATTGTGTTACCAATTCTTCATTCGTTAATTTACTTTTGGGTAAGTAGTAGGATATTGCCTTTATATAGGATTTCATAATTTTATCATTTATAATACTAAAATACCTTCTCCACCGCCGGTAATATCGATGCAACTTCCTGTCATCCAATTGCTTGTATTTGATAATAAATATATTGTCAGATATGCAATGTCATCAGGTTGTCCGTAGCGTTTAAGCGGGTATTTTTGCTGCGCTTCCTGAAGAGCTTGTTCATCATTAAAAACATCTGAAATGAGGTTCGTCAAAACCATTGCCGGACAAATACAATTAACCCGGATTTTTCGAGGGGCAAGTTCTAACGCCAAAACTTTTGAATACGAGATGATAGCTCCTTTCGAAGCACTATATAAAGCGTTTCCAACACTTGGCGCATTTGCAGCTCGTGAAGCGATAAATACAATTGAAGATTCCTTGTTTACTTTCTTTTTTTGCAACAGCAAACTCTGTAAAACAACAGGTGAAGTGAAATTAGGATTAATAATTTCTTCAATATCTTGATAATCAATAAACTTCGTTGTTTGTCGTTTACTAATTCCCGCACAATGCACAATCCCATCCAAAGAAGGAATGCTATCAACTAATTGTTCTACTTGTATTTTATTAGTAATATCAGCATGAATAATCAAATGATTACCCTCTTGCATTAACGACAACGTTTCTTCCAAACGCTGATTATTTCTCGCTGTCAGCACCACATTAGCACCCATTTCAGAACATCTAATAGCGACAGATCTTCCTATTCCGGAGGAAGCGCCTGTGACCAATATCGTTTTGCCTGAAAGAGAAAATGGATTATTCATTATCATTTAGATATTGCATTGTATAATTCCTGAATAGTCTGAATTTCTTTAAATTCAGAAATTTCAATTTGTTTTGAGAATTTTTTACTAATCATATTTAAAACAGCCAACGCCGTTAACGAAGACCATTCATCTAACTCTCTGAAATTTGTTTCCGGTTTAAATTCACTTATATCAGTATCATCAAACTGATCGGCGAAATAGGTGATAAATTCTTCTATTGTCATAAAATTTTCTATTTATTATTATTTTACTCTTACACTACTCGGAATATTTACTACTCGGTCAGCCAACCATTGGGTATTCTTCAGCCCATCATTTTCACACTGACTGAACATTTGCAATTTATTCATAATCTGCCAAATAGGACGTGTCATTACACCATTGTCATTGGTAAATTGTAAAAATTCCTGCTGAGCAGATTGATCTTTCAAAATAATGGCATTTAACCAATAATTCGACCTGCAATTCTTCGGTTCTTCAAAGAAATCGATGCCATCGATATTCTTAAAAAAAGCTGCATATTGAGCCGCCGTGTCTCGTTTGTTCTCAAGAAATCCGTCCAATTGCTCCATTTGAGCGCAACCCAATGCTGCATTAATATTTGGCATCCGATAATTGTACCCGATTTGGTCGTGAACAAACTCCCAACGATGAGGTACTTTTGCCTGTGTGGTCAAATGCTTCGCAAACTTGCCCAACTCCTCATCTTGAAACAATAACATTCCTCCACCTCCAGTCGTAATGGTTTTATTACCATTAAAACTTAAAGCTCCTATTTTCCCGAATGTACCGGTATGTTGTCCGTTGTATAGACTTCCCATACTTTCGGCAGCATCTTCCACCAATTCAATGTGATAATTTTTGCAAATTTCAGCGATTTCATCAATTTTACAGGGATGTCCAAATGTATGCATGGGCACACATGCTTTAATTCGCCGTCCTGTTTTTTTATTGTAACATGCGTTATTTCTGATTTCTGCATTATTTTCCAACCATTCGGCAAGTGCTTTTGAAGAAAGTCCCATCGTTTCTTTATCCACATCAATAAATACGGAGTGCGCACCCGTATAACTAATGGCATTGCAAGTGGCAATAAATGTCAGTGCTTGTGTAAGGACTTCATCATTATTTTCAACCCCCACCAATTTCAAGGCAATATGAAGGGCATTGGTACCATTGACACAAACAACTGCTCTTTTTGCACCCACATAGTCGGCAACCATCTCTTCAAAACGATCCACAAATTTTCCAACACTGGAAACAAACGTAGTGTCGATACATTCGTTCAGGTATTTTTTTTCATTTCCCGTAAAACAGGGCACATGAAGCGGCACAAGGTCTTTTGTGTCGAACATGTCGTGAATAAAATCAGTTATTTCTTTATACATTTTATGAGGTTGAGGTTAAGGTTGAGGTTAAGGTTGAGGTTGAGGTTAAGGTT
>CAYYHC010000132.1:0-6339 GCA_964471715.1 uncultured Lentimicrobiaceae bacterium
GTAAAAAGGAACGACATTATCATATTCCTTAATATCTTTTAAGGTTAAAAAGTCAGCCAGTGCGGCCTCATATTGTTTTTCTTGATAGGCAATATGTGCCATATAATAAACCGCTTTTTGTTGATACTGTCCCTCATATTTGCGAGCTTCCCGGAAGAGGTATTTCGCTTCGTCATAATTCTCATCGACTAAAAAAGAGTATCCTTTTTTAAAATTATACTCTGCCAAATCATCAGGTTTAATGTTTCTTTCGTCAATTTCTTTAAAATTATCGAGCGATTTTTTGTATTGTTTTTTGGCAAAATAAAAACGAGCGATATAAAAATGGGCATCGGGCACAAAACTGTGAATAGGGTATTTTCTAATAAAATCTTTCAACAAAAAAGCGGCATCTTCGTTATTGAGGTAGGTAGCACAAACTCCGCGATAAAAATAGGAATTTGATCTCATATCATACTGTCTATCAGTAGTATTCTCATAAACATATTTAAAATATTCCTGTGCTGAGCCATATTGTTTTTGTTGAAAAAGTTCCAATGCCGTATTGTATTCGTACGCCGGTGAATCGTAAGTAACCGGACGTTGTGCATTCAAAGTGAGCACAGAAAATAGAAGGCAGAGAGCAAGACTATTTCTAAAAATTGATTTTTTCATAATGTATAATACTTCAGTTTTATATTAATTACAAAATTATAAAAGAGAATTGAGCGATTTGTTTTATTCAGAATAAAATATCAACATTTTACTTTTCATAAAACGGTGAAATAAAAACGTAAATTGAAGAACATTATTATAAAAAAATGGCTTAATCGTCGGATTCGGAAACGATTACATCTTTGTAGGCATCCAATACTTTGGCACGTGACAAAAAGCCGACATATTTGTTGCCGGTGGTCAAAACGGGAAGGTTAAAATTGTTGGTTTTTTGAAACTTAGCCACCATTTGTTCTGCGGAATCGGAGTCGTAAACGACAACATCGGGTATATACAGTAAATCTTTAACATGCACTAAATCATATAATTCCTGTTTAAAAATTACATCTCTGTGATCATCCATCAAGAGTAATCCGGCAAATTGTTGGTCTTTATCGAGTACAACGAAAATATTTCTTTTACTATCTGCAATTTTCTCCACGTAGGTACGCAAAGAAGCGTTCAGCGGAACGGTAGTAATATTAGTATCCAAAAGGTTCATAAAATCGATTCTATGAACAGCGAATTTATCTTTATTATGGGTTTTCAGTTTGCCTCTTTCCGCCAATTTTCGTGTATAGACAGAATGTTTTTCGAACACCCGTGAAGTAACATAAGCAAGGGAAGAGGTTATCATTAAAGGAATTAGAAGATTATAGCCGGTTGTAAGTTCTGCAATCAGAAAGATGCCGGTGAGTGGGGCATGCATTACGCCCGCCATCACGCCCGCCATACCCGCCAATACACAATTGGCAATGGGAAATGAAAAACCGAAATTGTAGTTCAATACTTCTGCAACAAAGAAGCCGACAAATGCGCCGACAAAGAGAGAGGGTGCGAAAACACCGCCGATTCCACCCGCCGCATTGGTAATCGCCATCGCCACTACTTTCAAAAAAATAATTCCGATAACAAACAGGATAAAGACAATATGATAATTTTCCAAAAGAAAATAAAACGGTGAATTTTTCAATAATGTTTCGCGTCCGCCATCGATAAGGAGGGTAATGCTTTCATAACCTTCACCATAGAAAACCGGGAAAACAAAAATCAAGCCGCCCAACATCAAACTGCCCACAACCACTTTTACATATTTGTTGTTGATTTTGGAAAACAGACGCTCAATTGCGCGAGAAGTGCGCAAGAAATAGACCGAAACCAAACCGGCAACAATACCCAAAATAATATAAATACCTACATTGGCAATGATAAACGGATTAGTCGGTGCCATCGTCAGCATCACACCTTCCCCCAAAAAGAGAAGTGAAAGAATGGTCCCCGTAGCTGCCGAAATCAGTAACGGGACTACCGCAGTCGCCGTCAAATCCAACATCAAAACTTCTATTGCAAAAACAATGGAGGCAATGGGTGCCTTGAAAATTGCCGCCATCGCCGCAGAAGAGCCACACGCCAACAATATAATGGTATTTTTGGGCGATAAATTGAACAATCGCGCCAAGTTAGAGCCAATAGCCGAACCTGTCAACACAATCGGTGCTTCCAACCCTACGGAACCGCCAAACCCAACCGTGATACTACTCGCTACCATAGAGGTATAAACATTATGCGGTCGCAATACACCATTATAATTGCCAATGGAATTCAAAACAATACTCACCCCGTGACTGATGTCATCTTTTACAAAAAAAGTGACATATAACACCGTTAAGATAATGCCCACAAAAGGGAATGCCAAATAAAAATAGTTCAATTGCGCTTCAGGAAATGCAGTACTCAAAAGCGAAGTCGTAAAGTGAAGCAGGTTTTTGATGACAATAGCTGCCGTAGCTCCAAAAATTCCGGTAAAGAAACTCAAAAACAACAACTTGTTATTGTTTCCGAAAGTTTCCTCAATCCAATGTTTTACTGCAATAAAGTATCTATTTATAATCAGTTTCAAAACCCAACATTTTAAGTCTGCAAATTTACACTTATTTTCGCATCTTGCAATGTTTCTCAAAATCTTTTGTACCTTTGCCGGCAATTATGAAACAATACCTGCGCCACATTTTACTCGGGTTTTGGTTGATGTCGATTCTCGTTTTAGCAGTTGCCACCACATTGGAAAAATGGAACGACTCCGACTTCGTTTCCCAACATTTTTACCAATCTCCATTTTTTATTATTATGTGGATACTACTGATTATCAACGGATTGGTCATTGTTATCCAAGAGTTTTTTATCAAGAAAAATTACACTATTTTGGGAATTTACGGTTCCTTTCTACTCATTTTGGTTGGTGCTTTAATTACTTGTTTTTGTTCTCACAAAGGCACCGTTCATTTGAAAATGTCCGGCGAAAACGAATTTAATGATATGGAAATACCATTTGATTTTAAATTAACTAACTCTGAACAAATATTTTACACCGGAACTCAAACGCCGTCGGATTTCGTTAGTTCTTTTCAAATTATTGATGGAAACGTTTGCGAAACTGCTATCGTTTCAATGAATCGGATTTATAAATACAAAGGTTATCGCTTCTGTCAAACCGCTATTGATGCAGACCAAAGCGGAACCGTACTTTCCGTCAGTTACGACCCGGGGGCACCTGTGACCTACAGCGGATATGTTCTTTTTCTCGTTTCTTTTATCCTTTTCTTGATTCAAAAAAAAGGTCGATATCGCGTTTTGCTTCAAAAACTGACTATCATTATTTTACTATTGAGCGGAAGCATAACGACTCCCCTATTGGCACAACGTACGATTTCGGTTTCACAAGCCGACAAGATGGGCAGCGTGGCGATGCAATACAACGGAAGAATCTGTCCGTTAGAAACTTACTGCAATGATGTCTGCTATAAAATTTACGGTAAAAAAACATACAAAGAGTTCAATTCAGTTCAAGTGGTAACGGGTTGGATTTTCTTCCCCGAAGATTGGTTTACGGAGCCGATGTTTAAGATTTCCGACAAAGATTTGTGTGATTATTTACAAGTTGAAAAATATGCATCTTTAGCCAATTTTTTCGACAAAAACGGGAACTATAAATTCGAAAATAAAGAGTCATTTCAACATTTAAAAGGTTTAAAAAAAGCCGAGGAACAATTAGGAACAATACAGCAGTTGCGACTGGGAAGTTTACTCAAAATATTCCCTGACGGCAATCAATGGCTTGCTCCAATTGATGATTATTCCGTTTATTCTGCCGATAGTCTTTATATTCGTCACTTTTTCAGAACATTAAGCCGTTTTATTCAGCAACAAAACGAACAAGATTTTCAAAATTCCATTCAAAATCTTGTTGAATACCAAGCGAAACACGCAACAATAGGAACGATTTCGCCGCAAAAATTACGCATTGAACGTCTTTACAATCGTTTTCGAACAGATAAAATTCTGTTTATCATTAACTTATTATGTGCGTGCGTTGCTTTTGCCCATTACGTTCGGCATATTTTGACAAAAAAAAGCCATCAATACATTCCAAAATTGCTTTTTGTGATAATGTGTCTTTCTTTGTTCACCTTGCTCATCAATGGGGGCGTTCGATGGTACATTTCGGGACACATCCCTTTAAGTAATGAGTATGAAACATTGCTGTTTTGCGCCACTATGATTGCAAGCATCACTTTGTTATTTTGGAAAAAGCACGAAGTCCTTCCTTTTGGCGGTTTTTTATTGTCGGGATTTACGTTGTTGTTAGCCTCCATTAAGGTCAGCAATCCGCAGATCACATCGTTGACACCGATACTTCACTCGCCGTGGTTAACCATTCATGTTTCGATAATCATGATTGCTTATGCTTGTTTGGGATTCACATTAATATACTCCATCATTGCATTGATTTCCAAACTATTTGTTTCTAATAATTTACAAATCAACACCATAACAATACTATCCAAAATCTTTCTTTATCCTGCAGTGGGGTTATTGGCGGCGGGAATCATCACCGGTTCTTTTTGGGCAAATATTTCGTGGGGGAATTATTGGCATTGGGATCCCAAAGAAGTTTGGGCTCTCATCACACTGCTGCTCTACGGAATACCCATTCACGAAAATTTGTTTCCTATATTTCAAAAGCCGCACTATTATCACGCCTACATGATAATTGCCTTTATCAGTTTGTTAATGACTTACTTTGGTGTAAATTTATTTTTGGGAGGCGTACACAGTTACGCAATGTAGTCTGAATTATTTTCTGATCGTCACGACGGCGGTCACTGCCACGCCTTCACCGGCACCGATAAAACCCATCTTTTCATTGGTTTTAGCTTTAATGGAAACCACATTTTCCGAAACTTGCAATAAATGAGCTAAAACACTTTGCATTTTTAATTTATAAGATGCCAATTTGGGTTGTTCAAGAATGATGGTAATATCGACATTATTGACGAACCACCCGTTTTGTTGAATCAGCAGAACAGTTTTTTCGAGTAAAATAGTGCTGTCAATATTTTTGAATTCGGGATTGTTATCGGGAAAGTGCGTTCCAATATCTTGCAGTGCAGCGGCACCTAACAAGGCATCGCACAAAGCGTGAATAACGACGTCACCATCGGAATGAGCCACACAACCTTTTGAAAACGGAATGTCAACACCGGCCAAGCGAAAGGGCAAATGATCGGCTAAACGATGCGAATCGTAACCGAAACCGACGCAAAAATCAAAATTATTTGACATTAATTCCTGAGTTTACCTTGATCCCTGATAGCTTCTTTATTAAAGGATTCGAAATCGAAAGTAAGGGTAAAGCGCAATGTATTTTCGAGTGGGTGATGTTGGTCAACGGTGAACAAATAAGCCACATCCAAACCAAATACGCTATAATGAAGACCGGCGCCAACGGTAATAAACTGGCGATTTCCTTTATATGGACTTTCATAGAAGTAGCCGGCTCTGACCGCCAACAAATTGCGATAGCTATATTCAAGTCCTACAGAGATATTAATTTCACGTGTTTCTTCTCTAAAGCCACCGGGAGCATCATAAAAAGATTGAAAAATACCTTCTACAACCGACACATCGGGATTTTTTCCGGCAGCGATAATTGGGTCATTGGCAGCATCATACATAATTCTATCGTTCGAATCTGTTTGATAAACGGGAGGCGTAGGAACCAACAATTTATTAAATTCGCAACCTATCATCAAGGAATTATATTTATCAAAATCCATTGTGTAGGAAAGTCCCAATTTTAGATTGGTAGGAATAAAGTCACGACGGAGAGTTCCCGACGAATAGGACATTTTATTACCGATATTAGAAATGTTTAATCCGGCTCTCAACGTACTGTTTTCCAATCCTTTAACTTTAAAATCCTGTTGATAAAACAATGATAAATCGGCAGCCCCTGCCAAACCGGCTTCCGTTTCCTGACCTTCCACAAACTGTCCGGCGGTTAAATTGGAATAGATAAAACGAGGGGTTAAAGAGATTGACAACTCATCAATCAGCTTTCTCGAATATCCAAAATCAATTGCAAATTCACTTGGTTTTTGATCGCCCATCGGTTGTCCGTTAATGTCGGTAAAAGAGATGTCACCCAATGAGAAATAGCGCAAAGAGAATGAGATAGCGTCATTATCCGTTATTTTATAATAAGATGACAAGTAAAGTAAATTGATGTCGTTCACCAATTTTCTCAACCACGGGCTATAAGAAAAAGAGATACCGAAGATATTATCATTAAAAACATATTTAGCG
>CAYYHC010000133.1:0-6281 GCA_964471715.1 uncultured Lentimicrobiaceae bacterium
AGCCTCTTTGTCAATCTGAAATGGCGGTGTATCGTCAATTTCATAAGTACAAGCGGTAGGATGCACAATATGATAAACAATCTCTTTGCGAGTTTTAAATTCCATTAAGGCAGTACCATCATATTCGCCCATTTCGGAAAGAGTAGGACGCATGTGTCGAATAATTTCGGCATCAAATTCATTCGCTTTCTGAAAAATTCCGGCAGGACAGCGACAAAACAGTTTCTTTTTAGTAAGAAGTTGCTGATGAACTTCCAATCCTGATTTAAAACCAATGCGATCATAGTCTTTTTGTTGAGCCTCTTTACGGTCGATGTAACCGATTTTTTTACGAGAATTATCAAAGTTCTCAATGGGATTTATTTTCTTCACAATATTTATTTTTTATTTTTTTGAGCAGATTAAATTCAAGCGGCAAATTTACATTTTTTTTTAAGAATAACGCCAAATTATTAATCTCACCAATCATTTTCGTGTTCAATCACCTCATCGGCACGTTGACACTTGATCTCTTGGTCGAGTTGCAGGTGTATTCGTTTGAGAATATCATCCTCCGACAGCTCCGGATTTCGACGTTTTATCCTCGCAATTCTTACAGGAATAGAGGCATTTACAACAATAATATGGTCAAAATACGATTCCAAATGTCCTTCATAGATAATGGCAGATTCCATCATTACGGACTCCGTGCCCTGCTCAGCAGCCCATTTTTCAAATTCTTGCATCACCAAAGGATGAATGAGGGCTTCCAATTTTGCCATTTCCGCCGGATTCCGGAATACAATTGCACTCAATTTTGCAAAATTCAATTGATTTTTGTCAAAAATATCATCACCGAACAATTGTCGCACAGCATCCAATACCTCAGCGCGACCGTATAATTTCTTAGCCTCATCATCGGCGTAAAATACGGGAATTCCTTTTTTGATAAATTCTTTGGAAATAAAGGTTTTACCTGTCCCTATTCCCCCTGTTAATGCTATTTTCTTCATACTTTTAAAATGGCAAAATTACATTTTTTTTTGAAATAATTGCAATTTACCTTACTTTACAAAACAGAATGAAATAATTCATTTAAAAATGATATTTTTGCAACTTCAAAATTGTAACCTTTTAATGACGAATGATGAATGAACTTTTACTTATTTTTTCCTTGATTTTTATTTTTGGGACAGTACTTTTTGGATATAAATTTTTTGGGACAACCGGCTTGTATTGCATCTCCATAGTAGCCACTCTTTTAGCTAATATAGAAGTAGTAATCCTCGTCAACGCATTTGGGATGGAGCAAACATTAGGGAATGTGCTTTTTGCCTCTACTTTTTTGATAACGGACATTTTATCGGAATGTGAAGGCAAAAAGGCGGCCAACAAGGCAGTTTGGTTAAATCTGTTTACGTCGATTTTTTTCTTGACTTTATCGCAAAGTTGGCGATTATACGTACCCTCCGAGAATGATATGATGCACAACGCCATTAGCACCGCATTTTCCGCAACTCCCCGTATTATTGCCGCCTCTTTTGTGGTATATGCCATTAGTCAGTTTTTGGATATTTGGCTTTATCACAAATGGTGGGATTTCACGGAAAAAAAATTCGGTTCGCGCAAAAAATTCTTATGGGTAAGAAACAATTTTTCCACCCTATTTAGTCAATTACTTAATACACTTTTATTTACAGTATTTGCTTTTGCCGGTATTTATGATTTTCGCACCCTCATTTCCATCTTTATATCGAGCTATCTCATTTATGCCATCATTGCCTTGCTCGACACACCGGTTTTGTATTGCGCCAGAAGAATTTATTACCGTAAGAATGATATGGAATAAAATGGCTAACAGTTCTTTCGATTATTTATCAATCTTTTCAATTTATTCTTATCTATCACACTTACAATCCATTTATAGATATAATCGGCAGCTAAAGAGACAATTACTGCATTAATTATAAATAATATCGATACAAAAATTTTAGAAACGGCATTATCCATATTGTTTGCGATTACTACAAATTGCCATCTATAAAAACCATGAATAACAAACAATGCCATCGAAAATTTTCCAAAAAACATAAAAAATTTCTTCAAGCAAAGAGGTTTCTTTTTGAGGTTCAAAAGAAAGATATAAACACACACCATAATATAGGTTAAACATAAAAAAGTAAAAGGGAAACATACTTTATAATAGTTACCAAGGCAGAATAATATCGCTGCACCGAAAAACAATAATTTATTGATTTTTATGTTTTTACACTGTGCAAATAAAACTCCCAAGGCAAATTCAGGGAAATGTCCGACAGCATTAGACAACAAATAAACATTGGGAAGTACCATATTGGTATATAGTGATAAAAAAATAAATATATAAGATACCACACAAATTCCAATAAAAGCCTTTTCTTTATACTTACCTATTAAATGGTATATTATATGAAAAAACAAATATAATTGAAAAATGAGACCAAAAAACCACCATGGACCATTAACACTTAGGGCTTCATTCGGAATATAATTCTGTATGAATAAAAATTTATAAAAAAAACTTCTAAGTTCTACAAATGTCAATAATCTATAATCAGTTATTATTCTTGAAAAAAAATAAAAAATGAATCCAATAATAAGCAATGGATATAATTTTTTCAATCTATTAATCATAAAATTTCCCCACTTTTTGGGATTGGATTGATAGGATAAAGCCAACCCCATCCCGCTTAGAAAAATGAATATCTGCACACCATAATGCCCCAGGTAGCTGAACAGAATATTAATAATTTCACTTGGTTGGCATTTTATTGCCTGAAAAACATTTATCACGTATTCAGGATTAAAATAAAATTCATTTTCCATTCCATTTATCGGATTTATCCAATGGAAAAAATTATGAAACATAATCAAAAGAATGGCAATTCCTTTAAATACTGTTGTTTGATCTTTACTGAATGATGTAACTGTCATTTTCATTTTTTTATTCCTTCTATTATTATTTGAGGATTTCGTATCGTAATTTTTGAATTTTTGATCCATTCTTCGTCATATTCTACAGATGAAATCAATACCGTCAATGCAATTTCATTGCTGTTGGGCAGTATAAACTCTTTCCCTATATTTAATTTGTAGCTCGCTTTATCTCGAATCACTTCGGCTTTGAGAAATTTCACAATTTTATCTTTATAAATTATTTGTTGTTGATTGTCAATATCATCACATTTAAAAACAAGGTTCATATAATTATCCATAAACAAGCTATCATTAATAAAAATATCGGATTTCAAAGTTACCCGGATTTTTTTATATTGTTTGGGTTGAAGGATTGGATAATACATCAAGCAATACTCTTTCTTTCCTTTTTCGCTTGGTTTATATGCGGGAGTTTCACATAAAATTTCCTTTTTTTCAGATATTATGTCAATTGTTTCATATTTTTCGGGGTTTTGTATAGAGCTTTTGGTCAATTTATTATTATAATAAACATAGCGATAAATATATTTATAGAGTTCCAATTTCCTATTAAAAAATTGGCGCAACGAAAGATCAGAGGTGGCTGTTAATGCAAAATTATTCTCTATTTTGTGGACACATTCATTGCGCCAATTGCTTTGCGTCCAATAGAAATAGTCATTATAAATCAATTCCTGCATTTCACGCGAATAATCCACCAACATGAGTCGTTTATTAAGGTGAATCCCCGATAGTGTATCCAATCCGTTTCCAACCCAATGTACCAATTCGGGTGTTTGCAAATGATAGCTGTTTTTTAGTAAAGAAATCAACGAAGGGACTATATCATAGTGAGTTACCATCGCCGAAAATTGTTTATTTTGTTTTAATAACGGTGACCAAATCAGCAACGGCACCCTGTAGCATGAAAGCTCGTTCTTTGCATTCATACCTGATGCGTGGTCGCCTGTAATCACAAAAATGGTATTTTTATAATTCGGCAATCGCTGATAATCACGTATAAATTTTCTAATACAGTCATCGGTATAAAGCATTGCAGCATACTTCATTCTCTCTTTCCTATACGATTCGACAGCTGTAGAAGACTGTTTAGCAATAATTCTATCTATTCTTGCTTTATAATATTGTTGAACGTTTTCGTCTGGCAAGTCCAAGTTTTCATGTGTTGTAAGGGTAACCAACAAATTAAACATGTTTTTACCGGCATTTTTACGCAAGATTTCTATGCTTTTGTCAAACATCACCCCATCGTAGTAGCCCCACCAATTTCCTTTCATTTTTTTATTGGAAAAAGACTTATATTCACTATAAAACGGGGACATATAATCGATATCTTGGGCGATTAAAAACTCCGAAATGCAATCGAAAGAGAAATCGCCGCCATAAAAAACATTAGTGGTATAGCCATTTTTTTTCAGAACAGAAAATAATGAGTTATGGTCGGGCATGTTTCCAAACTGGAATCCGCGTGGTCCGATAACCGAAGCCGTAATTGCAGGAATCGCACCGAAACTCCGCGGTGTTGTAGAAAAACAATTCTCCCAATATAGTCCTTCGTGTGCCAACGAATCCAAAAATGGAACACAACATATATCGTTAAGCATATCGTTTCCCAGCGACTCAACCAATATGATTACTATATCCGGTTTTGAAGCAGTACTTCTAAAATAAGGTCCGAGAACATTGGGTGTATTATCTATTCTTTCAAGCGGATAATGTTTGTCAGGCACCTCATATTCAGGATTTTCACGTAAATAAAGATTGACTAATTCTTCATTGTAAATCTCTTTTTCACTGTCAATGGACTCCACACTTAAACGTAAAAAATACCACACTTTCGACATCTCATAATTCCGCAAATTTACGGGGATATCTTCATGACGAACATTGTCTACAAAAAAAATGCCGGGTAAAGATAGCAACATCAAGCCGGAAGTTATGATATTGACGATTCTCTGATGTATTTTTTGAGCAACAAAATAGCACAAACAGCAAAACCCGCTCACAATGATTATCGGAACAAGTATAATATAACCGATACTGATGGCAGCTCTAATCGTGTGAAATGTTTCCGAAAAAGGTCGCAAATACAATTCTGTTCCCATCAATCCCCCACTATAGAAGCTGTATAGAATAAAGGCTATTTCCATAAAAATAATAACTCCCAATAAAAAAGAGCTTGTAAAGAATGCCAATCGCGAAGAAGCAATTTTTAGCAATCCGTAAAGTGGTACTAATGCGAGGGCAAACAGCCCCGATGTGCATAAGTTATAAACCATCGAACTAAGAAAAATAAGAAACGACGGTGCTTCATGAAAATAAAACATAGGGATCAATTCCAAGCACTTCACAATTGCCATCATACCTATAAAGCAAGCAGAAATTGCAATATACGGTAAAAACCAACTCGGGATTTTGTTATTGTATTTTTTTTCCATTTCTATTCAATACTCATTTACACTACTAATTAATTCTATTTATCATTTTCATAATTAATTTAAGTTTTTCAAATTTACACTATCAGATATTCATTCAAATCTATGAACGCATGACATTTAGAAATAATCAGTGGCAAAACTACACTTTTTTTCCGAAGAAATAACATCATTCCAAGAAAATAGAGCATTGATGGAAATATATGATTATCAAGCATGTAGATAACATTATGCTTAGAAGTAACACAATTATAATTGTAAATAATACCTAATTTTTTAAATAAAAAAGGGCGGAATATTGAAGTATTCCGCCCTTTTAAGGATAGGTATCAAAGATTATTTTTTACCTTTTTTAATTAATTTGTGTTTTTTTACAAATTCATCTAAAACATCTTTCAAAGTAGGAGTTCCAATTTCTTGTAATTCATAACCTACTCTTACGCAAGGTTGGTTAATTTTGATAAAGCGCTGTAAATCGATAGGAGTACCAATAACTACAGCATCACAAGGAGTTTTAGCAATCGTTTTTTCCAAATCTTTCATTTGTTTGTCGCCATAGCCCATAGCCGGAAGTAAAGTTCCGATATTCGGGTATTTTTCGAAAGTGGTAGTCAATTCACCAACGGTATAAGGTCTTGGATCAACTAATTCGGCAGCACCGTATTTCATTGCCGCAACAGTACCGGCACCGATTTTCATTTCACCGTGAGTTAATGTAGGACCGTCTTCGATAACCAATACTTTTTTACCTTTCAATAATTCAGGTTTGTCAACGGTTAAAATAGAAGCGCCATCGATAATGGTAGCAGTAGGATTGATTTTGCGGAGGTTATTTCGAACAATATTGATATTTTCCAAAGAAGCGGAGTCAATTTTATTGATAACGATAAC
>CAYYHC010000134.1:0-6232 GCA_964471715.1 uncultured Lentimicrobiaceae bacterium
TATCATTAAACCTTTGAAAAATCAACACGACATTAATGTTCAAATTATTAGTGAAGAACTTGATTATCAAGGAGTTTCTGTTATTATTCCAACCAGAGAGTGCATTCAGACTTTAAACAGAAGAATGAAAGCCGCCAAAAAATAGTATTAAAAAATAAAAAATAAGAGAAATGAAAATAGATATAATTTTAGCAGGTGTGGGTGGACAAGGAATTTTATCCATCGCATCCACTATTGGCGTTGCTGCCGTAAAAAAAGGATTATTCTTAAAACAAGCAGAAGTTCACGGTATGAGCCAACGCGGTGGCGATGTGCAATCACACTTTCGCTTAGCCGATTACGAAATTGCTTCCGACCTTATTCCTATGGGACAAGCCGATTTGATAATTTCCGTTGAACCGATGGAATCATTACGCTATCTGCCTTGGTTGGCAAAAGATGGCTGGTTGATTACCAATGATCAACCTTTTATCAATATCCCCAATTATCCGGAAATGGAAGTCCTTCAAAAAGAATTGGACAAATTGCCCAATAAAGTTGTTTTGAATGCCGATAAAATTGCCACCGATTTGGGAAGCGCACGTTCTGCCAATATGGTTATCTTGGGCGCCGCATCTCCATTCTTGAAAATCGATTTTGCCGATATCGAAAATGCTGTTTCCGATATCTTCAGCAGAAAAGGAGCCGATATTGTTGCTACCAACCTGGCATGTTTGCGCGCAGGTAAAGAGTTCGCCGACCGTTGCAATAAATAAAATAAATTTTGACCATCGAAACATCTCTACATGATACTATGTTATTGGTAGAGATGTTTTTTTAAAATAATTACTATGAGTATGAATAGTAGCTTTTCCGAAGAAATGAGAAATATTATGCAGGATGCCAAAGCCGCTGCATTAAAGTACCATTCTCCGCAAGTAGGAATTGAGCATGTTTTTGTGTCTATATTGAAAAGTGCTGAATCTGAATATGTTAAGGGTTTAATATTTAATGATCAGACCGATTTGAGTAAACTTCTTTACGATATAGAATCCATGCTTTTGGAACAGGAGAATAGTATCGAAACGCAAGGTACGGCTGCTCAAATTGAAGCAACCCCACAATTGAATAATCTGCTTCGTTTGTCTGTGCTGATTGCCAAAACATTACTCAATCCTCTTGCTGAACCGCATCACTTATTGTTGGCAACGTTGAAAGATACTCCTTCCGCTTCGGGCAATGTCATTAAAGCGATGTTGAACAGAATGGGCGTTACTTACGAATCCGTGATGGCAAAAATCCAAAAAACCGATAATTTGGGTTCGCACATGAAGATGGATGGCTTCCCGATGCCGGCAAATGGCGATGATGATGACGAGGACAGAAATTTTAATCGAGATAATCGCAAAAATCATAGCAAATCGGTGACACCGATGTTGGATACTTTCGGAAAAGACCTTACGCAATATGCAGAAGAGGGCAAGTTGGATTTAATTGTCGGAAGAGAGAAAGAACTTGAGCGCATTGCCCAGATATTGAGCCGGAGAAAAAAGAATAATCCTGTGCTGATTGGTGAACCCGGTGTTGGAAAATCAGCCATCGCCGAGGGTCTTGCTCTGCGCATTAAACAGGGAAAAGTCTCCCGTACTCTTTTAGATAAACGCGTTATCAGTTTGGATATGACTTCATTAGTGGCGGGCACTAAGTACCGCGGACAGTTTGAAGAACGTATGCAAAACATTTTGAGCGAAATTGCAAGAAATCCGAACATTATTCTTTTTATTGATGAGTTGCATACAATGGTGGGTGCCGGTTCTTCGCCCGGAAGTTTGGATGCTTCCAATATGTTTAAACCGGCATTGGCACGCGGAGAACTGCAATGTATCGGTGCTACCACGCTTGATGAATACCGTCAATATATTGAAAAGGACGGTGCGTTGGAGCGCAGATTTCAAAAAATAATTCTGGAACCGACTACTCCGGAAGAAACTATCGAGATTTTGAATAATATTAAAGATAAGTATGAAGAGCATCATTGCGTAACTTATTCGGATGAGGCAATTAAAAGTTGCGTGACGCTCTCCACTCGTTATATCACAGATCGCTGTCTTCCCGACAAAGCCATTGATGCCTTGGACGAAGCAGGTTCGCGCGTTCATATTCTTAATGTTCACGTTCCACCTGAATATGAGGAAGTTGAAAAGGAAATTGAAAATTTGCAAGCTTTGAAAAATCAGGCGGTACAGGACAAACAATACAATGCCGCGGGTGAGTATCGTAATCAGATTAAAGCAGCCGAGGAGCATTTAAGTCAGATTAAACGTGAGTGGGAAGCACAAGCCGATGCGCAGCGTCCGGTAGTTACAGAGGAGAATGTGGCAGAAGTGGTGGCAATGATGACCGGTGTTCCTGTGCAGCGTATTGCCAAGAGTGAGGGCGAAAAATTGCTCAAAATGGCAGATGAGTTGGAAGGCAAAGTAATCGGACAAGATGAGGCCATCGTTAAAATTGCGAAGGCGATCCGTCGTAACCGCGCCGGATTGAAAGATCCCAACAAACCCATTGGTACTTTCATTTTCTTGGGACCGACGGGAGTCGGGAAAACCTACTTGGCAAAAGTGTTGGCAGAATATCTTTTTGATTCCGCCGATGCGATGGTGCGCATTGACATGAGCGAATACATGGAGAAACATACCATTTCTCGCCTAATCGGAGCGCCTCCGGGTTACGTGGGATATGAAGAAGGTGGACAACTAACCGAAAAAATACGCCGAAAACCCTATTCAATTGTACTGCTCGATGAGGTCGAAAAAGCACATAAAGATGTTTATAATGTTCTTTTACAGGTATTTGACGATGGAATACTTACCGATGGAATGGGACGCAAAGTCGATTTCAAGAACACCATTATCATCATGACATCTAACGTCGGATCGCGCGAACTTAAAGATTTTGGTGTCAATGTCGGTTTTAGTACGAAAGCAACGGTTGCCGGCAAAGATAAAAATGTACAAAAAATATTGGAAAATGCCCTTAAAAATCAATTTCCACCCGAATTTTTGAACAGAATTGATGATATTATTTTCTTTAACAGCTTAAATGTAGATGACATTATCAAGATTATTAATTTGGAATTGAATAAGTTATTGAAACGTGTCGGTTCAATGGGATTGAATGTGACGGTTACCGATGCAGCGAAAGAGTTCCTGGCGCACGAGGGTTGGGATGCCAATTACGGTGCACGTCCGTTGAAACGCGCTATCCAAAAGCATGTGGAAGATATTTTGGCAGAAGAAATTTTGCAAAATTCTTTCCTGCAAAATGATACGATAGTGGTCGATTACGACGAAAATACCGAAGATTTATTGGTGAAAAAAGCCGAAAAAGTTGCGCAAATTGAAGATAATCAAACCGAAATATCGCTTCTTACATAGCATGCTCATTATCTCTTGAAGATTTCTTCTTAATATATATATATGGTGTCATGAAATTATCCCGTTTGTGGGTTTTTCTTATTGGGTTGTTATTCTTGTTGATTTTATTTGCAATCAATCGGGTACGAGTTTACAACAATAGCAACTTTACGCATGGGGTTTTGGTTTGTCCGACGGAATCGTTGGATGAAAGACACGATGTGGAATTGACATTGTATTATTATGTTGGCATGAAAGAATTTACAGTTACAAAATATGATGTGCCGGTAGAAGTCAATCAAATTGTTATGGTGCGTTATCCCAAAGATCAACCCGAAAAGGGAACTATTTATACTGTTTTGGATTTTTGGTTTGTCTCGGCACTTTATCTCTTGCTGCCGCTGATGTTGTGGTTTGCGTTTGTTTTTTCGTGGTTGGATGAAAATGGTAAAGTTGAGGTTAAATTTATTCGAAGAATGCGGCAAAAATCTAACGGTACTCCTGAAAAAGAATAGTTTTATTATCATGTTTCTTATTTATTATTAGACAATTAAGTGTCAAAAAATAAAAATGAAGAATCAATGATAAAGTCTAAATAATTTTGCTAAATTTGCAGCCCGAAAAAAGGAAGTCTTCGTAGCTCAGTTGGTAGAGCAATTGACTCTTAATCAATGGGTCCGGGGTTCGAGCCCCCGCGAGGACACAAAAGCGGCAAAAAAGCCGCTTTTTTTTGTTTTTAATCGTGTTTTAATGAGTTGCAAATGTCAAGCTATCTTGCAAAATTACGACTATTCTACTCGCTAATTTTTGCGGATTGCGATTCAGTTATCGAGTTATGAATGTAGCTTCGATTAACTCAATTTGGATTTGTAATCTTCATAATCGGGCTGCGATAACAAGATAAATTCACCGTCTTTTTTGACAACACCGATGGTCGGATGACGTACGCCATTAAAAAAAGTAGTTTTTACCATTGTATAATGTATCATATCGTCAAAAATGATGCGGTCGCCAATTTCCAACGGCTCCAGAAAAGCAAAGTCACCCATTCCGATAAAGTCGCCTGCCAAGCACGAACAACCACCCAAGCGATACACAAATTTGCTGTTTTTATCCGGCTCTGATGCCCCTATAACAGTGGGTTTGTATGGCATTTCCAAACAATCGGGCAGGTGACATGAAAACGAAATATTCAACATGGCTATTTTAACTCCTTTATTTTCAACAATATCCTCAACTGTTGAAACCAACACGCCGGTTTGCCAGCCCACCGCCTCGCCCGGTTCCAAAATCACATCTTCCAAATTCGGATAGCGTTTCCGAAAATCTTGCAATATTTGAATCAAATGTGGTATATTATAGTTCTTTTCCGTAATCAAATGACCTCCCCCCATATTAACCCATTTACACTCTTTAATGAGCGACGAAAACCGAGCTTCAAACGACTTTAAACAGTTCTCCAAAGCATAGCTATTGTTTTCGCAAAGTGTGTGAAAGTGCAGACCCTCAATGCCTTCCGGCAAGTGTTCGGGCATATCTTCCGCCAATATTCCCAACCGTGAGCCGGGAATAGCGGGGTTGTACAAATCGGTTTTTATTTCGGAATACTCTGGGTTGACACGCAGCCCGAAGCTGATTTTTTTTGGAAAATTGACAGCAGTGTCACGGAATCGCTGCCACTGACCCAACGAGTTAAAAGTAATATGACTGCTATACAACATCAAGTCGTTCCACTCCTCGTCAGTGTAAATGGGCGCATAAGTGTGGGCATCACAGCCCATTTCTTCGGAAATCAACTTCGCCTCGTTCAACGAGCTTGCCGTTGCGCCCGACAAATAATGCTTGATCATCGGAAATGAGTGCCAAAAAGCGAACCCTTTGAGAGCACAAATAATGGATACATTCGCCTCTTTTTGAACTAAATTAAGAATCTGTAAATTGGCTTCCAAAGCCTCTTCAAACATAATATAGCAAGGCGACGGATATTGGTAGTATATATTCATATTCATTGTATATATTTTAAAGTGTGATTGTTAAACCATCAATTCCCAAGAAAACATTTTCGGGAAGTTTAGGCGCGATATCGGCATATTTCCCCATTCCGTCCCCAATGTGAGTGATATAGGCAACTTTGGGTTTCACCTCATCAATAACTGCCAAGGCTTGTGCCAAGTTAAAATGAGAGTAATGCTCTTTTATTCGTAAAGCGTTGATAATTAAAACATCCAAGTTTTTTATTTTCTCTTTTTCCTTTTCGGTAATGAAACTTGCGTCCGTAATGTAGGCAAAATTGCCGATTTTATATCCTAAAATTGGAAGTGTCAAGTGTTTTATAGCGATGGGAATAATCGGAATATGATGGATAAAGAAGGGTTCTGTTGTGATGGAGTTGAGTTTGAGTTCGGGCACGCCGGGGTATTTGCACGTTTTGAAAGCGTAGTAATAATCTCGTTTAATGGTGTTCATCACTCTTTGTAATCCGTAAACATTTAAGGTGCTGTGCATTAGAAAGTTTATCGGGCGTACGTCATCCAATCCGGCGGTATGGTCTTTGTGTTCATGCGTAAACAAAACGGCATCCAATTTGGTGGTTTGGCTTCGTAGGAGTTGTTGACGCAAATCGGGACCGGCATCAATCAAAATGGTGGTATCATCAATTTCTACGAGGGCGGAGGTTCTCAGTCGTTTATCGCGCGGGTCGTCGGAGGTGCAGGCACTGCATTGGCAACCTATTATCGGGACTCCTTGTGAGGTTCCTGTCCCTAACATCGTTATTTTCATTCGGTTAACTTATCTTTTAAAATCCGCATTCCTACGGTTGCTTTTTCTTTTATAAATTC
>CAYYHC010000135.1:0-6214 GCA_964471715.1 uncultured Lentimicrobiaceae bacterium
AAATTGAGCATATTGGCTGTTTTTTCTTTTAATTGATGCATGTTGATATTTTTTTTCTTACGCTTTACCTCGGCAATGGTAAGCGTTTTATCGTTGTCGTTTACGGCAACAATATCAATTTCGTCTTCCCCTTTGCGATTCCAATAATTACCTATTTGCGTAAATTGCCCATTTTCTAACATTTGTGCACGGAAATATCGTTCTAAGATTTTTCCGGAAAATGTTTCATAATCGCGTTCAATGATTTGCTTTAAAACTTCAAATTGTCCAATTTCAATGATGTAATTATATTTGTATATAAATCGGAACCAAAATGTTAAGTAGTTATCTTTAATGAGATAATGTATATTTTTAGTTGAAGATTTTGCGAAAACCGGGCTATTTTTTGCAATCAAACCATAATCATTTTCCATTCGTGTAAGATATCCTCCAATCTCATTTCCAACTCTTTCCTCTATTTGATTGCGTTTGTTTTCACCCCTCGCAATGCACGAAAGAATGGTGAAATAGGTCGCATATTCTTTGCCAAATTCTTCGAGCAACATATTTTTGGCATCAGCCACGAAAGGAGAATCTGAGCGGACAATGTAATTCAGCATTTTTTGTTTGGTAAAGGCTTTATTATCCATTAATAATTCAATATATTTTGCCACGCCGCCCGTAAAAGTGTATAGCGACAGCAAATCATCAGGAGTATATTTTCCCGCCTGTTCAGTCATTATTTGTTTTAAAACGGATATTTTGAAAGGTTGCACTTTCATAAATTGAGTCGCCCGTCCGTATAAGGGAGCGCCATATTCTTCAAAAATAGTGTGCATCATCGAATAAACGGAGCCACAAACCAAGAGATTTATTTTACTTTTATCTTTGTAAATATCCCAATAATGCTGTATTTCGCTAAAAATGGAAGTATTAATGCGAGAAAATTCTTGAAATTCATCAATGATTAAAGTAAAATGTCGAGTTTGAGAAAGTTGCATTAAAAATTGAAATATTTTTGAAAACTCATTGGTTTCACCCAATATTTGGACTCCGAGTTTTTCTGTCATTTCATTTTGAAAATCTTGACAAAGAAATGGTTCTGATTTACGTGAAACGAAAAAATATAAATAGTTATTGTTGCCCTTTAAAAGTAACTGCGTTTTTCCAATTCTTCGCCGCCCTGTAACAACTGTAAACTGCGCATTTTTAAGCGATTGTGTTTCTATTTCCTGCAATTGGTTGAGTTCCTTTTCTCTGTCATAAAATTTCATATTTTTATAAATTTTGTCGATCGAACTATGTAGTTCCGAACTGACGGTTTCGATTGCAAAGATATAATTTTTTTTTAAAATACAAAAATGATAATCGAATATTTATCTTTTTTTGCATTAATAATAGATTTTGGTGCAATTAATTGTACTTATGGGGAAACCAATCCACTATAAATCTTTTTTTTACAATTGAAGAATAGCAGTGTTGTTTTGGCTATCATCAATTTGATAAACACACATTTATTACTTTTTTAAAAATGATGATTTTTTTAATTTCTATTAAAAGTATATCAAAAAGTTCATGTATATTTGCAGCCAAAATTTCAATGATGCTATACAAACGTATTTTATTAAAACTGAGTGGTGAATCATTAATGGGCGAAGATGGATATGGAATTCAGTATGACGCCGTACATCACTTTGCAATGGAAATTCAATCCGTTCTTCAAAGAAACATTCAAGTAGGAGTCGTTATTGGCGGAGGAAATATCTTTCGTGGAGTAAAAGGTGCCAAAAAGGGTTTTGAAAGAGTGCAAGGCGATTATATGGGAATGATGGCGACCATCATAAATGCCATGGCTTTGCAAGGTGTTTTGGAAGAGATGGGAGTGAAGGTTAAAGTGTTGGCTTCGTTGGAAATAGAAGGCGTTTGCGAAAAGATCTTTTATAAAAATGCCATTCAATATTTGGAAGACGGCTATGTTGTAATTTTGGGCGGTGGGACAGGAAATCCATTTTTTACCACCGATTCGGGTGCTGCTTTGCGCGCGGTGGAAATCAAAGCCGACCTATTGTTGAAAGGAACACGCGTAGATGGCGTTTATTCCGATGACCCGGAAAAAAATCCCGATGCAGTTAAATATACCAATCTGACTTATTCGGAAGCTTACGAAAAAAGACTGCATATTATGGACATGACCGCATTCACGATTTGTCAAGACAATAACATGCCGTTATATGTATATAATGCCAACATCCCGGGCAATTTATTGAGAGCATTATCCGGAGAACAAATCGGGACTTTATGCAAAAATGACTGATATGGAAAATCAAGAAGAATTAATAGACAAAAAAGTCTATAAACAAGCATCAAAAAGAGTTACTTTCAAATTCCACGTGGCTATTTTTATCTTGTCCGTTTCCTTGTTATGGGTGGTCTATGCTTTCGTTTTTAAAGAGAATGAACAATTTTTTAAAGTTGCTCTTTTTATCTCTTTAATTTGGACTATTATTGTATGCTTTCATTATCTCTTTGTTTACAGATTGGATCACAGTTTATTAGACAAAGAAATAAAAAAAGTACAAAGAGAAATTGCCGAAAAGGAGAAGAAATTGGAACAATTACATCACGACAATAATCAACAGAACTAAAATAATTATTATGGCTGAAGAGACAAAAAAATGCTTGGATCAAGCAAGAGAGAGCATGAATACCACCATTATTTTCTTTGACAAAGAATTGCAAAAAATTCGTGCCGGAAAAGCAAGCCCCCAAATGTTGGAAGGGTTAAAAGTGGATTACTACGGAAATCCAACCCCACTTGAACAAGTTGCCAACGTTAACACTCCCGATGCTCGACAAATTGTAATTCAACCTTGGGAAAGAAATATGTTGCCCATTATTGAAAAAGCAATTTTGGCAGCTAATTTGGGATTTACACCACAAAATAACGGCGAATTTATTCGCATCGTTGTCCCGACTCCTACCGAAGAACGTAGAAAAGAACTTGTAAAAAAAATAAAACAAGAAACCGAACAAAACAAAGTAACTATCCGAAATGTCAGAAGAACAGCTAACGATCTATCAAAGAAATTAAAAGATAATGGCATACCTGAAGATGAAATCAAAAAATTAGAAATCGACATCCAAAAACTAACCGACGATTTCATCGCAAAAATCGACAAAATGTCGGAAATGAAAGAAAAAGAAATAATGACTGTTTAATTTTATTAATCACAAAAACAAATAATTATGATACCTGAAAATTTAAAGTACTCAAGTGACCACGAATGGTTGAGATTAGATGGCGAATTTGCTTACATTGGCATTACCGAATATGCAGCAGAACAATTAGGAGACATCGTTTTCGTTGACATTAATACAATCGGTGAAACTATTTCTAAAGATGAAGTTTTCGGCTCAGTTGAAGCTGTAAAAACCGTTTCAGATTTATTACTCCCCGCTTCCGCAGAAATTGAAGAATTTAATGAAGCATTGAATGATAATCCTGCATTAATCAATACAGATCCTTACCAAGAAGGATGGATCATTAAAGTAAAATTGACGAATCCATCAGAAATAAATGATTTGCTTTCTGCTGAACAATATGCTGAATTAATTTAACAATTAGCAGCAGTTCAATTAATTTCAATAAAATATTTCATTATTGTTAATGAAATATTTTATTGTTTTTTTATCTAAGTTGTCAAAATTCTGATATTTTCTTCTTTTTTTTTCAACAAATATGTGTTACTATTATTGTTGAAATCGGTAAAATATTTTTCTTATATATTTTTTAAAATGCTCAAACCCTTACTAATAGGGTATTGTGCATACCCTTGTTATTTATAAAAAAAACTTACAAATATTAATTGGCAAAGCAATAAAAAGAAAAATTAAAGTATATTTGCGCGATTTTATTAATTAACATTGCAGTAAATGAAAAATTTTAGTGTTTTTTTATATCTTTCTTATTTGTAATAGGAATGACTCATATTGGACATGCACAAGTATCAGTTAATTTAGGGCTCCCTCTTTTTCAGGGGGTTACTATGCTTTTGATAGTGCCGGTGTGTCAGGTAGCGGGATTCAAACAATCATTATTTTAGCCGAAAACGGAGCATCTGTTAATCTTACTACGATGTCAGGCTTTAATCTTCAAGGCCCGGACAACGCTAATTATAAAATGATTAATTGTGCCGGCCAAACGCTACAAAATATACAAACTTTTTTGCGCAATAATGTAAAAATATCGGCCACCTATAGCAATAAAATTAAGATTATCGTATCCACAGAATCTTGTTCGGGGGTAAAATATTTCGCCGATAACGGACATTATTATAAATTTTTTGGTCCGTCGATTGGAACGACTTGGTTAAATTGTTATAATGGAGCAAAAGCCTCATCTTTTTTGGGGAGAAACGGCTATTTGGTAACCATTCATAACGCTGCAGAAAATCAGTTTTTATATGATAATTGGTCCTCATCAACTGTAGGTTTTACAGGTGGAACAAGACAGGTAGGTGTCGTTCAGAACGGACAATATTACTCTTCTTTTAATGCCAATGGTTCTAGTAATTATATTTGGGCATGCGGACCTGAAATTGGACGAATTTTTTATACTTGTAGAGAAAATGGAGCATCTTGTTCTGTATCAGGTGTTTATAATAATTTTCCTACTTCAGGACAACCAGATGCAGCCGGCTATCATGCTCAGTCCCCATTTGCCGACGGAGAAAACTGTATTGCGAACAGAGATGCGCTTGCTGGTACTTCTTGGAACGACTTGCCTTCTGCGAATGGCAACTATAGGAGTAATCCTGCTTACGCCTCCGGTTATTTTGTAGAATATGGAAGTAGTACGATGGGAGATTACTCGACATTACCTTCCACGGCAGCAACGGATGAAAAATATGTAGGTGCTTCACCGACATTGACTTTGGGATGCGCTTCGTTTTCCGAAGGGCAATACTTTTTCCCAAATCCAACCGTTACGGGCGACAGTATCAGAACTCTTAGAGTAGAATTTGATGGGAAAGCCCACGGAGTAATATCACCTGCAACCATTTCGGGCTTTACCGTGCAAGGTAATGATACCCTCAAACTCATCTCGGTAGCAAGTGGTAAAACTGCTACTGATATTACCAATTACATTGCTTCCATTAGATTTACTGCAACCTCATTGGACAAATTAAAAATAACGATAGATAACAAAAAAACCGATAATCCTATTTTCTTTTTGCCGGCGACAGATCATTATTATGAATATGTTTCCAATAGTACTTTATTGTGGACGGACGCTTATTCAGCAGCAAAAGGAAAATCATTTATGGGACAACAAGGCTATTTGGCGACCATTATGAGTGCTGAAGAAGATGCGTTTTTACTTTCTAAAACCGGTGCAAAAGCAGCTTGGTTGGGCGGAACAAGATTAGTTGGAGCAACGCAATCAGGACAATACTTTGGAAGTTTCTCTACTACAGATGATGGTACGAAATGGTATTGGGCATGTGGCCCGGAAATCAATACGGTATTTTACTCTTGCAAATCCTATTCAGGTTGTACCAATACCGCAACTGCTTATTCAAATTGGAGTCCGAGTCAACCGGATGCGGGAGGTACTGGTATTGGGGAATCCTGTGTTGAATTGAATCACTACACTTCCGACCACAAATGGAATGATGTTACCTATGATATTGCCATTTATAACAGTGCTTCTGCCGGGCAGCCCGGTGGTTATTGGATAGAGTATGGCAAAGGGTTGAAAGGAAATGGAGGTGCAAGCTTACCGGTTACAGCAGCATCGGCCATCGGAAATATATCACCGGTGATTTCCACTCAATACGATTTCCCCATTTGTAGCGGCCAATCATTTTCGGTAACGCCTGGCGATGTAACCAACGGAATTGTTCCAACCGCTACAAAATATAGTTGGGACGCACCTTCCGCCGACGGCATTAGTGGAGCAGAAAGTCGCAGCAATGTTTCTGCCATTAGTGATACATTAACCAACACGACCAACGCGCCGGTAGATATTACTTATGTAGTAACGCCTCAATCTGGTTCTTGCATAGGAACGGCTTTTAATGTTACGGTCACGGTCAATCCGAAGCCGACTATCAATGCCATGAGTACCACCATTTGCAGCGGTGAATCATTTTCGGTAACGCCGGTCAATGAAACCAACGGAATCGTTCCAACCGATACAAAATATAGTTGGGACGAACCTTCCGTCACGGAC
>CAYYHC010000136.1:0-4085 GCA_964471715.1 uncultured Lentimicrobiaceae bacterium
GCTTTTCCAAATTGTTTACGTTCTTTTGTGTATTTAATTGTTTCATCCATAGCACCTTGCGCAATACCCAAGGCTTGTGAAGCGATTCCGATGCGTCCGCCATCCAATGTTTTCATGGCAATACCAAAACCTTTGCCTAATGTTCCTAACAAGTTATCCTTTGGCACTTCGCAGTTTTCAAATATCAATTCGCAAGTAGCGGAGCCTCTAATGCCCATCTTTTTTTCTTTTTTACCTATGCTGAAACCTTTCATTCCTTTTTCAACGATGAAAGCGGAAATACCTTTCGTCCCCAATGACTTGTCAGTCATTGCCATTACAATATATACATCGGCATAACCGGCGTTGGTGATGAAAATTTTGGAACCGTTGAGAATCCATTTGTCTCCGGCGTCCACGGCAGTGGTTTGTTGCATAGCGGCGTCGGTTCCGGCGTTGGGTTCGGTTAGGCCAAAAGCGCCAATCCATTCGCCACTTGCCAATTTTGGTAAATATTTGTTCTTTTGTTCTTCGGTTCCATTTTCCATAATGGGAGCCACGCACAATGAAGTATGGGCAGAAACGATAACGCCGGTAGTGGCGCATACGCGTGACAACTCTTCAACTGCCATGGTATAAATTTGATTTGTTCCGCCTTGTCCACCGTATTCTACCGGAACAGGGATTCCCATTAAACCTATTTTTGCCATTTTTTCAACCGTTTCCATTGGAAATCGTTCTTGTTCATCGATTTCTGCAGCCAAAGGTTTTACTTCATTTTCGGCAAATTCTCTAATCATTTGCAAAAAGAGTTCTTCTTGCTTTGTTAAACTAAAATCCATAATAATGTATTGATTTTCTGTAAATTAAATTTAAAATTAAACGGTCATTCCGCCATCAACGCTTAAAGTTGCACCGTTTACGTATGCGGCTTCTTCGCTTGATAGATACAAATAAGCATCTGCGATGTCTTCCGGTTTGCCTAAACGTCCAACGGGAACTTTTGCACGCATTCCGTTCAAAACTTCTTCCGGCATTTTAGCTACCATGTCAGTTTCAATGAAACCGGGAGCTACTGCATTCACGGTGATGCCTTTTTTACCCAATTCGCGTGCCAATGTTTTGGTCATACCTATTAAACCGGCTTTGGTAGCCACGTAGTTGGTTTGCCCGAAGTTGCCATATAAAGCTACAACAGATGAAGCATTGACAATACGTCCGTAACCTTTTTCCAACATATAAGGAGAAATGGCTTTTATGCAGTAAAAAGTACCGCTTAAGTTGATGTCGATGACTTGTTGCCATTGTTCAACGGTCATTTTTTTCAATGAGCTGTCGTTGGTAATACCGGCATTATTGATTAAAATATCAATTTTTCCATATTTTTCGTTAACGGCTTTGGCGGCAGTTTCTACGGCATTGAAGTTGCTGGTGTCAACAGCGGCAAAATCGATGGTAAGACCTTCTTTTTTCATATTTTCAACGAAAGCGGCACCGCGTTCGGCGTTACGAGCCCAAACCACAACGGTAGCACCTTCTTGTGCAAATCTTTTGGCGGTAGCGGCACCAATACCGGCAGTTCCTCCGGTGACAATAGCTACTCTGTTTTCTAATCTTCTCATGTTTTTATTATTGTTTTAATCTTAAAATCTTTCCGTATGCATTAATTTGGCTTGACCAATGATGGCGGCTTTGCCCGAGGCATCTTCCAAAGTACATTGAATGACTCCTCTGTGCTTTTCTTCGTTAATTTCAATGACTTCAAATTTGGCTTCGTAGTCATTTTCTACAAAAACGGGAGCTCTGAAGGACATCTCTTGAAACATATAGATCGTACCTTCGCCGGGCCATTTTGTTCCAAAAACTTTTGAAAATACGGCACCGGCAAAAAAACCATGCACGATGGGTTTGCCGAACGGCGTTTGAGCCGCGTACTCGGCATTGATGTGTATGGGATTGTTATCACCTGAAATTTCCGCAAATTTATTGACATTTTCTTGTGTAAAGCGTACTTTTTCGGAGTATTGGTCCCCAACTTTTATTTTATTCATAAAATTTATACTATATTATTATTTATACAGCCATTGGTTTTAAGTCATCGGCAATAATTAAAGTTGCTTCTGTGGCAGCTTGAATATCATCAACCGTAAATTCCGGGTTTAATTCTTTCAAAACAATGCCTTTGGGAGTAATTTCCATAACGCCCATTTCGGTAACGATGAGGTTTACCTGACCTTTAGCGGTAAGAGGTAAGTTGCATTTTTTTAATATTTTATGATTACCTTTAGCGGTATGTTCCATTGCCAAGATGACCTTTTTTGCACCTATGAGCAAGTCCATTGCGCCGCCCATTCCGGGTGTTAACTTGCCGGGAATCATCCAGTTAGCTAAGTCGCCTTGTTCATCTACCTGCATGGCACCTAAGATAGTGGCATCCACATGACCGCCGCGAATAATGCCGAAAGAGGTATCGGAGCCGAAACTTGCTGCACCTGGAAGGGCAGTGATGTAGCCGCCACCTGCATTGACCAAATTTTCATCTTCTTCACCTTCTGCCGGAGTCGGTCCCATTCCCAATAATCCATTTTCGGATTGTAAAGTAACTTCCACACCCTCAGGTAAATAATTAGGAACTAAAGTGGGCAGTCCAATGCCTAAATTTACGACATCACCATCGTGAAGTTCCATGGCAACTCGCTTGGCAATAATTTCTCGAATTTGATTTTTATCCATGCTTGATAATTTTTATATTTTTATTTTATTTGTGTTATATTAATTTAATTAACTGATTCACAATATTATAAAAAATTTTGTTCTGAGCCCTCTTCTTCCTCGAAATTAGCGTGCAAAGGTAAATAAAAGTTTCCAATAAACAAGTACTTTTCTGAAAGATTTGTTTGAGTTATGCAAACCGCTTGATACAAAATTTGATAGGTGTCGAGTGGCGGGTTTCCCTACCTTCTTTCTCTTAAAAACTATTAAAAATTAAAAATGATTTATTGCTAAAACGTATTTTCAACAAAAACACGTTCGATATTCATTAAAATTTGGTTTTATCATATAAACAGTGTATTTTTGCATCCGATTTATCTTGTTGGAAGATGAATTGTTGTCTTGCTTTTCAAAATCTGGAAAATTTTACTGCAACGGGACAATTTATGCCAATGTACACTGCTAAATGTGAGCAAGATAATTATTGCGGCAATTTATTCGCAAGAATAGTTGTTAATAATGACGATTGAGGTGCGATAGCAATATCCGCACCTCTTTTTTGTTTGGGAGGGTCCTCGTAATGATAAAAAGAAATTATTTTTGTCAATGCAAACAAAAATCGAGATCAATCTAAAAAAAAGATGTAAATTTGCACCTTGCAAAAATTGGAATAATTAATCAATGCAATAATAACATAAAAAGAGAAAAATGGAAAAATTAATCATCACTGCTGCCATTTGTGGCGCTGAAGTTTTAAAAGAACATAATCCTGCTGTTCCTTATACGGTTGAAGAAATTGTGCGCGAAGCCAAGTCTGCTTATGATGCCGGTGCAAGTGTTATCCACCTTCACGTTCGCTATGATGACGGTACTCCCACACAAGATAAAGCGCGTTTCAAAGAATGTATTGATGCAATTTACAAAGAGATTCCCGATATTATTATTCTTCCTTCTACCGGCGGAGCTGTAGGAATGACCGATGACGAACGGTTGCAACCTACCGAGTTGGATATTGAAATGGCTACTTTGGATTGCGGAACTTGCAACTTCGGCGGTGATGACGTGTTTACCAATACCGAAAATACAATTAAACACTTTGGACAGAGAATGATCGAAAGAGGCATTAAACCGGAATTGGAAGTTTTTGATAAAAGTATGATTGAAATGGCACTTCGTTTGGCTAAAAAAGGTTACATTCAAAAACCGTTTCATTTCGATTTCGTAATGGGAGTCAACGGCGGTATTGGCGGCGATATTCGCGATTTCGCTTTCTTGCGCGGCAGTATTCCTGAAGGTTCCACCTATACCGTTGCCGGCGTGGGAAGATTTGAATTTCCAATGGCTATGCTTTCCATTATTGATGGCGGGCACGTGCGCGTGGGTTTTGAAGATAA
>CAYYHC010000136.1:4108-6171 GCA_964471715.1 uncultured Lentimicrobiaceae bacterium
GGCGAATTGGTCGCTAAAGTGGTGAGAATGGCTAAAGAATTGGGTCGCGAAATTGCTACCCCGACTGAAGCACGTCAAATTTTGGGATTACCTGCAAAAAAATAATGAAAAAAGTTGCAATTATTACCGGTGCTGATGGCGGTATGGGTCAAGAACATACCAAAGCAGTAGCTCATGCCGGCTACGAAGTGGTGATGGCTTGCCGCGATATCGACAAAGCACAGAAAATATGCCAAGAATTGACACAACAATATGGTTATAATATTTGTGTGATCAAGTTGGACTTGGCATCTTTCCGTTCCATTTTTGATTTTGTAACAGAAATCAAAAAAAAATATACGCACGTGGAACTGCTGCTGAATAATGCCGGTGTCCTTTGTCATTATCCTGAGGAAACACAAGACGGTATTGAAAGCACTATAGGGGTTAACTATTTGGGACACTACTATTTAACAAAACAATTGGTGTGCCTGATGCCGAAAGGGTCTCGCATCGTAAATATGGTCTCGCTAACGTATAAGTATGGGAAAATTACGGATGATATGTTCTTACCTGTCGATAAAAAACATTTTAACCGTTTTTCGACCTATTCCAATTCAAAGTTGGCGTTATTGTACTTTACTATGGATGCCGCGCTCGCATTGAAGGATTTGGGAATAAAAGTGAATTGCGCTGACCCTGGAATTGTCAGCACAAACATTATACGGATGGGCAATGTCGTTGTTGATAAGTTATGCGATTGGTTTTTTCGTCCTATTATCCGACAACCCCAATCCGGCGCTGCGACGATGCTATACTTGGCACTTACGCCCGATTTAGAAGTTACCGGCGGCTGTTTTGCCAACAAAAAACAAATTCGTTTGAAACGCGAATTGTTGGATAATCCTAAACGTAAACAATTAAAAAAACAAACAGATAGAATTATTTCAGAAATTACTGAAAAATTAAAAATATGCTAAAAATAGAGAATCTACACGTTTCCATCAAAGGAAAAGAGATACTGAAAGGTGTCAATTTAGAGATAAAAAAAGGCGAAGTTCATGCTATAATGGGTCCCAATGGCACAGGAAAAAGTACGTTGGCATCGGTGGTAGCAGGCAAAGAAATTTTTGACGTAACAAAAGGAAGTATTACCTATAACGGCAAAAATTTGTTGGAAATGCCGGTTGAAGACCGCGCTCGCGAAGGAATTTTTATCGGATTTCAATATCCGGTGGAAATACCGGGAGTCAGTATTACCAATTTTATGAAAACGGCTTTGGACGAAATTCGTCGCTATCGTGGTTTGCCCCCACTTTCGGAATTGGAATTTCGCAAAATGATGAAAGAGAAAGAGAAAGTGGTGGAATTGGCCGAAAAATTGAGCAATCGATCTGTCAATGAAGGCTTTTCCGGCGGAGAGAAAAAAAGAAACGAGATTTTTCAAATGGCTATGCTCGAACCACAATTGTCCATTTTGGATGAAACCGATTCAGGGTTGGATATCGACGCCCTTCGCATTGTGGCCAACGGCGTGAACCAACTGAAAAGTCCCGAAAATGCTTCCATCGTCATTACTCACTATCAACGATTGCTGGATTATATTGTCCCCGATTTTGTTCACGTACTTTTTGATGGCAGAATCGTGAAATCCGGTACCAAGGAACTTGCGCTGGAATTGGAAAAAAGAGGCTACGATTGGATTAAAGCAGAATATGAACAGCATAAATTGCAATAAGATGACTGATTTTAACCAATTTATACAATCACTATACGCTGAAGTACAATCACAACTGCCGGCATTCGATAACAAAGAAGTATGCTCTCTTCGTGATCAGGCTCATAATGAATTTATTGCTAAAGGTTTAACCAACTTGCTGAATCACGATAGACGATTGGAAGCATTGAAAGAATGTAAGAATTCTGCTTACAATATTCAATTGACCGCACCCGCTTATCGACCCGTTGAAGAGTACTTTAAATGCAAAGTGAAAAATATGGATACGCTGATGTCCGTATTTTTAAATGGTTGGTATGTTCATGATAATCAGCCGATTGAGATTTTATCTAATGGCATGATCATC
>CAYYHC010000137.1:0-6149 GCA_964471715.1 uncultured Lentimicrobiaceae bacterium
CAATTTTCAATGACCAATTTGCAATTATTATAGGAGAAATGTCCGACAGGGTCAGGCTGCGAGGAGTTTAAGCGAAAAGCGTGACGGCAGTTTTTCTGTGTAGGAGGTGAAAGGTCAGAAGTGAGAGTTGTGAATAATGAAATTTGTACGGTAGGGAAAACTGCCGGGGCGCCCCAATAATAAATAAAAAATTATCAAAAGACATTCTTGATTTTGACGCCGGCACGCACCCATACTCCGGGCTGAATTAGACCGCCAATGTCAAAGTATTTATAATTCAGTATATTAGATACCTCAACATATAAATCAAAAATCTTGATTTGATAAGAAACACGAATGTCTAACAGTACATAATCGGGGAAATTTTTCAATTCCGTACCCATTGTCGCAGAATAGGACGAATATTTGCCTTTTCGCTGATTGTAAGATAAATCGTAATTGATTCTCAAGCCTTTAACAATTTTGTGGCAAAGATGAACATTGAGGCGATGGGTGAGATGATCCAACACATACATTGATTGCCAATCATCCGTTTCTTTATTGGAATACAGATAGTTATAATTAATTCCGAACGATTCTATCCAAAAATTGCGATTACGTATTTGCGGTGGTAATAATTGTATCCCAACCTCAATTCCCGTGAATAAAATGTTGGTATGGTTGATGGACTGCCATTTTGCATCATTTTCTTTTTTCACAAAATCAATCATATCCACACCATAACGGCTATAGACCGCCATGGAAAGCGTAAAGTAAGGCAGCTCGTTTTGTTGCTTAAAAATCTTGAAATTATGCCCGATTTCAGCGGTATAAGCACGTTCCGGCAATAAATTGGTATTTCCAATAATGTCACCGGTTTTATAGTATAAATCGGTGAAAGTCGGATTACGCAACGTACTCGAAAATGCTAAAAATAGAGAATTGGTGAATCGCTGAAGACAGGTATTTTTAGTATGAAAGTCATAACTTACATTGAGAGTGGGGAGAAGATAAATTTTATCGGGAAAATCGGTAAGATATTGCGCAAATAATGCCACATTTGCACTAAATCTGCGGATATGAACATCGTGTGCGACTGAGAGATTGACAATGGTTCGTGTGCGACCGAAGCGATAATCGATGTTGGGAAACAGGCTCTGTATCGGTTGGGTGAGCAAATTTCCCAAACTGCTGCTTTTCACATCTTCAATTCTGATTTCGGCATTTGCCGAGCTTTTCCCCCATCGCGAATAGAGAATTGATTGCACATTAACGCCCATAACCTGATTAAGGTGATAATTGTTTTTGGTTGGGTTTTGTCCTTTTATTAACTCAAAACAATCACGATTCAAGCGATAATACAACGCGGGAATAATTTGAAGTTTGTTCGCGGTCGATAACCACCGAATTGATGTTAAAAAAGTTTCCGTTTGCTCGTATTGGTCCGGGAATTTAAGCGAATAAAAGCCATTAGCGCCATAATTTTTATCGGTATATCCCATTTGAAATTCAAGATTTCCTGTTTTGAAATGCCCTCTGGTCTGATAAAACAAATTGGTAATTTGGAAATCGGTATTTTTGATATAACCATCTGATTGTGAGTAATCTAAAGAAAGAAGGTGGCTAAATTTGCGGGTTTGGAAATTGATATCGGACTGCACGTGGAAGAGTCCGTACATTCCGCCCATAAGGTGTAATTGATAGGAAGACGCTGTGTCGCAATCGGTTACAATATTAATTGTGCCGGCGAAGGAGGAGACTGTGGATTTGTAGAGGTCAATTCTTTGAATAATGTCGTTAGGTACGGGCATATTCAGCGAATAGTGACCGGTTTGCGGGTCAGTAAAATTAATACCGTTTAATAAAACTTTTGTCTGGTCGAAAGTTCCACCGCGGTAGCTGATGTCGGCTTGAACTCCGAAGAAGCCACGCTGTCGAATGTCGAGTTGAGGAATTAAGTCGAGCAGTTCGTTCAGCGTTTTGGCTGCCGATCGATCAATGTCTTTTTTAGAAACACTGTTTTCGAGCAGCATCAATGGCAAAGTGGCATCCAACGGCAACTCATCTGTGGTAATTTCCACTTGAGGAAGTGGAATAGATACAGAATCGGATTGAGGTTGTGCAATACCGGTTGTGGGTTTTGCCAAGAACGAACAAGTAAGACTTATTGTACTAATTAACACGACTTTATGTATCGAATTGAAAGCCGTGTATTTCTTACGCGTCCATCTTCTGAAGTAGGAAACGCGTTGTTGAATAAACTTTTTTCTCATCTTTACTTGTTTTAAATTGGCGGCAAAGATACTACTTATTCATTGTTGAATGAACGGTTTGTGATAATTTATTTGAAGAGTGGTCTCATCTTTTCTAACGAAGATTTTTTCTGAGTGAAAGTGTCATTCTTCGATATTTTTTTTAATGATAGTGAGCTATGCAAAAAAAATGTACTTTTGCACGCAATTTGGATTCGATAAAATGATGAACCGAAATATCAATCCAATCTTTAAAATGCAGATTGAAATCCTCAATTGCATATCATTAAAAATTGCCCCATGAAAATGCATCATATTCCCGAATTTCTTACCAAAAAGAGTGAAATATATAAATTTCTAATTTTTGTGGCATTTTTTGCCCTTATATTTATCGTCATTTACAAGCCTTTCGGCTCTATGCGCTGGATAAACAACCTGCAGTTTGATACCTATTTTTTCTATACTTCCGTGTTGGTTTTGGTTGGATTCGGCGTTCTCTATTTTAGTCGTATGCTTCTTTTTCATGTGCAGAAGAAAAGAGAACTTACTATCAATCAATATATAATATGGTTAGTAGCAGAAATTTTTATCATCTCGTTCGGGTGCGCCATTGTGGGCTATTCCATCAGTACCGACGAATCCAGGATATTTCTGCAAATTCTGCCCCGCGTTTTCTTATATACGCTCTCCATTTTGTTTATTCCCTACGTCGTTTCGTGGCTCTATTTTTCCCTCAAAGAGAAGGAACGTGCGTTGAAACGTCTTACGGACAATAATCCTCAACTCGGCGAGTTACCCGAAACAAACGACCTGATTAAATTTTTAGATAAAAAGGGAAATCTCTGTTTCTCCGTAAAAAAAGATGATTTACTCTATTTTGAGAGCTTTAGCAATTATGTATATCTTTACTATAATAATAAAGGTGAGGTCGGACGTTTTGTGCTTCGCAACACCATCACCAATATTGAAAAAGATTATGCACAATTCCGTCTTGCCAGATGTCATCGCTCATTCTTGGTCAACATCGACAAAGTAAAAGTTGTACGTAAAGAAAAAGATGGCTATAAATTAGAATTGGACATCAAAAATTCGCCTGTTCTTGCCATTTCAAAATCTTATCTAAATCAGTTTGTTCAACTCATTTAAAAGTTGATTTTTATTTTATTTACTTCTAAAAATGGCTTTTTTTGTTCTTTAAAGCAAAAAAAAAAGAAAATTTCGTCATTGATACCCAACTTTCGTCATTTTTTCAAAAAGATGCTCTTCTCATTTTTTGAAAACGGCATCAAATAATCGAATTTCGTCCCACATTTTAAAAATCCGTCCCGCAGAGCACTCATTTCATCATTATTTTTCAAAAAAGGAATAAAAAAGGTATTCCTTTGCAACCGAAATTATCAAAGTGATAATGAAGGTTAAATTTTAAAAAAAGAGCGATGAAAATCATAGGAACAGGAAGCGCGTTGCCCGCATTGAGCATATCCAATAATATGCTTTCCCAATTTTTAGATACGGATGATTCGTGGATTAGAACTCGAACGGGCATTAAAACACGGAGAATTTTATCGACTGAATCTTTAATAGATTTAGCAGAAAAAGCCGCTAAAAGTGCTTTAATCAATGCTGAAGTGGTTTCGTCAGATATTGATTTTATTATTTGTTCAAATGTAGCCAACAATTATGTTACACCGGCATTAAGTTGCATTGTTCAGGGACTTATTCAAGCCTCTTGCCCCTGTATTGACCTCAACGGGGCGTGTTCCGGCTTTATTTACGCATTGGATATGGCAGAATCATATATTGAAACAGGAAAAGCCAAAAAAATTCTGATTGTATGTGCCGAAGAGCCGACCAAATTTTGCAATTGGAAAGAGCGCGATACAAGTATTTTGTTTGGCGACGGCGCCGGTGCGGTAGTGGTTTCGTCTGAGGATCACTGCTTCCGCTCGATCCACCTTTCTACAATTTCGAAAACCGATGTGCTTTACTATCAACGAAAAATGGAACAAACACCTTACGAAAACAACGGGGAAGCCGAAAGTCCATTGGTCATGCACGGGAAAGATGTTTTTAAATTGGCAGTATTAGCTTCCACCAACGACATCAAAATCGTAATGGACAAGGCGCACGTGAAAGCGAGTGAAGTGGATTACTATTTATTACATCAGGCAAATATCAGAATTATTGACTCTATCCGCCAAAATCTGAATGAGTCAAAATGCAAATTCCCGAGCAATATCGATAAATATGGCAACACCTCTTCCGCAAGTATTCCCATTTTATTGGATGAATTGAACAAAAACAAAAAATTGAAAGATGGAGACGTATTGGTACTAAGTGCCTTTGGTGCCGGATTTACCACCGGTGCTTGTCTGCTTTCTTGGTCTGAAATAAACTAAAATCAATAAATAATGATAAAAAGTAGAATTTGTGAACTGATAGGAATTAAGTATCCTATTTTTCAAGGAGGAATGGCGTGGGTATCGGAATCGCGCTTGGCTAGTGCCGTTTCCAATGCCGGTGGTTTGGGAATCATTTCCGCCATGAATGCCGGCGTTGACTATGTTCAAAATGAAATCAGAAAATGCAAAGCATTAACTCATCATCCGTTCGGAGTAAATATAATGTTGATGAGTCCGTTTGCCGACGACATCGCGCGATTGATAATTGAGGAAAAAGTGCCGGTAGTAACAACCGGTGCCGGCATGCCGTCGAAATATATGGAAGAGTGGCTTCGTGCGGGCATCAAAGTAGTGCCGGTAGTGGCATCGAAAGCGATTGCGCAACGCATTGAACGAATGGGCGCCACGGCTTTGATTGCCGAGGGCGGGGAATCGGGCGGACACATCGGCGAAATGAATACCATGGCGCTGATACCTCAAGTGTGTGATAGCGTTTCTATTCCGGTCATTGCTGCGGGTGGCATCGGCGATGGCAGAGGAATGGCAGCTGCCTTTATGCTGGGCGCAGAAGGCGTACAATGCGGCACCTGCTTCTTGGTCGCCGAGGAGTGCAACATCCATCAAAATTACAAAAACAGAATCATCAATGCCTCCGATACCGATACCATTGTCACCGGAAAACGGTTAGGACACCCTGTGAGGGCCTTAAAAACAAAGTTCGCCCGCAAATTTGCAGAAATGGAACAAAACCCAACTGTCAGCAGCGACGAAATCATGACTTTCGGCGCCGGTGCACTCCGTAAAGCCACACAAGAGGGCGACGAAGAAATGGGATCATTTATGTCGGGACAAATCGCAGGATTAATCCATCAAATCGAACCGGCACAACAAATCATTGAAAATATGATACTTACTGCCGACAAATTATTAAATCCAAGTACAAATTCAAAATTATAAAAATGAGAAGAGTCGTCATCACAGGAATGGGCATTATTTCGCCCGTTGGAAACGATATTAACACTTTTTGGAAAAATCTGAAAGAAGGACATTGCGGCATCGACAAAATTACGGCTTTTTATACCGATGATACTGCCGTAAAATTTGCCGGCGAAGTAAAAAACTTTAATGCCGATGATTATAATGTGGACAAAGCCATTATGAGAAGATCTGACAGATATGCCCAATTTGCTTTGGCGGCAACTGCCCAAGCGATGCAAGACAGTCAGTTGAAAATTGAACCCGAACGATTAGGCGTTTACATCGGTTCCGGCATCGGAGGCATTCAAACTTTTTCCGTAGAATGTAAAAAATTGTTGGAAGAGGGTATCAATCGTGTATCGCCGCTATTTATCCCAATGATGATTCCGAATATTGCTGCCGGAAATGTGGCCATTGTGAATAATGCCGAAGGACCTTGTTTGCCGGTTGTGACGGCTTGTGCCACAGGCACACACTCGATTGGAGAGGCTTTTCATGCCATTAAACACGGCTATGCCGATGCCATCATTACCGGTGG
>CAYYHC010000138.1:0-1613 GCA_964471715.1 uncultured Lentimicrobiaceae bacterium
GTGGTACCGACATCAAGCTCGGACCCGGCGTGGAAGATAAAGGCGGTTTGGCTATTATCGGAACGGAACGCCACGATTCACGACGCGTGGACAGACAGCTGCGCGGTCGTTCCGGTCGTCAAGGCGATAGAGGAAGTTCCCAATTCTTCGTCTCTTTGGAAGATGACCTGATGCGTCTTTTCGGCTCCGAAAAAATCGCCAAAGTAATGGACCGAATCGGATTGAAAGACGGGGAAGTGATTCAACACAGCATGATTACAAAATCGATCGAACGCGCCCAAAAGAAAGTGGAAGAGAATAACTTCGGCATTCGTAAACGTTTGTTGGAATACGACGACGTAATGAATACCCAACGTGATACCATCTACAGAAAACGTAGAAACGCACTCTCCGGCGACCGTCTGGCTATCGACATCGCCGAAATGTTTGAAGATGTTTGCGCCTCTTTAGTGGAAGAGTATTGGAACGACAAAGACTATGAAGGCTTCGCTACCGAAATGATTACCGTATTCGGTTGCGAATCACCGTTTACCGCCGATGTATTTCTCCAAGAACGCCCCTCAAAACTCAGCGACCAATTGTACCCTATCGTTTATGAGAATTACAAAAGCAAAGTCGAGTTATTAAGCAAAAGAGTTTATCCGGTCATCGAACGCGTTTATTTAACTGAAGGTGATCGTTTTACAAATATTGCCATTCCAATTACCGATGGCAGCAAGAGTTTGAACATTGTGGCTCCGCTCAAAAGATGCTACGAAACACAAGGTCACGAAATCGGTCTTTCCATCGAAAAAGGAATCACAATCGCCATTATCGATAACGCTTGGAAAGAACACCTTCGCGATTTGGACGATTTGAAACAATCCGTTCAAAATGCCTCTTATGAACAAAAAGATCCCCTTTTAATTTATAAATTGGAATCTTTCGATTTGTTCGACAAATTGTTGGCACGTATCAACAGAGAGGTTGTTTCATTTTTAAATAAAGGAAACGTTCCGATGATGGAAGATACCAAAGTGAAAGAGGCTCAAGTTCCACAATCGGATGCAAAAAAATTACAAGCCGGCAGACAAGAAGTGGGCGGTGGGAAACAAATCACCCAAGGCGGAAAAGGAAGTGCACCTATTCACGTTGAGAAAAAAGTGGGCAGAAACGACCCTTGCCCATGCGGAAGTGGAAAGAAATACAAACAATGTCACGGAAAAGATGAGCAATAGCTAATGTCAATACTACGTATATCGGATTTCTCTTTGAATTTGAAACGTGATACGGAATGGAACTCTATTTTGCATCATATTTCATTTCAACTCAATAAAGGAGAAACCATAGGTATTGTCGGCGAATCCGGTTCAGGCAAATCGGTAACAGCTCTCTCAATAATGCGATTAATAGAAGCAAAAAAATCGCAAATTACAAGTGGAAATATCATTTTTACCGATAATGATAAAGAGATTGACCTAACGCAACTGAAAGAAAAGGAGTTGCAAAAGATTCGGGGCAATCGGATTGCCATGATTTTTCAGGAACCGATGACCTCCCTTAATCCCGTCATTCGTTGCGGCGAACAAATTACCGAAGCGATCTTATTGCATACCAAACTTTCCAAAAAAGAG
>CAYYHC010000138.1:1624-6129 GCA_964471715.1 uncultured Lentimicrobiaceae bacterium
CTTGAACTTTTCCGGGAAGTAATGCTTCCAAGACCTGAAAAAATTTTTGTTTCCTACCCGCACGAATTGTCGGGCGGACAAAAACAACGGGTGATGATTGCGATGGCGATGAGTTGCGATCCCGACATTTTGATTGCCGATGAACCGACCACTGCCTTGGATGTCACCGTACAAAAAGGCATTTTGGAACTTATTAAAAATTTACAGCAAAAATACGGAATGAGCGTCATCTTCATTACTCACGATTTAGGAGTAGTGGCGCAAATTGCCGATCATGTCATCGTTTTATTCAAAGGGAAAATTGTAGAAGAAGGTCGTGTCAGCGACATCTTTAAAGCCCCGCAACATCCATACACACAAGGACTTTTGGCTTGTCGTCCCACATTAGACAAACGTTTGGAAGTACTTCCTACCGTTAAGGATTTTATAGACGCTCACGAAAATAAAATCGGCAATACGTCGCTTTCGTTTCGAGAAATTTCTTCTGAGGAACGAGAACGTTTTCACCAACAATTGTACGCCAAAGAGCCGTTGTTTCGGATTCAAAATTTGTCGAAAAAGTATCCTTTGCGCAAAGAAAAATTATTTTCCAAAAGAGAATATTTGTTAGCTTTAAATAACATATCTTTAGATATTTACGAAGGTGAAACTTTAGGATTGGTGGGAGAATCGGGATGTGGTAAAACCACTTTGGGCAGAACGATTATCCGATTGATAGAGCCTAATTCGGGAGAAATCTTTTATCGCGGGCAAAACATCACTCGCATTCCGATGAGGGAAATGCGACATCTTCGCAAAGATTTGCAAATCATTTTGCAAGATCCGTATTCATCATTAAATCAACGTATTACCATTGGTTCCGCACTTATTGAACCGATGCAGGTACATCATTTGGGAAGCTGCAACAAAGAGCGTAAGCAAAAAGCCATCGAATTATTGGAACGTGTCGGTTTAGACGAATCGCACTTTTACCGTTATCCCCACGAATTTTCGGGCGGACAACGGCAACGTATTTCCATTGCCCGCGCACTTGCCGTCAACCCCAAATTCATCATTTGCGACGAATCGGTCTCCGCACTCGATGTTTCGGTGCAAGCGCAAGTGCTCAATTTGCTCAATGAACTCAAAAAAGAGTTTCATTTTACGTATGTTTTCATCTCTCACGACTTATCGGTAGTGAAATTTATGTCCGATAGAATGGCAATTATGCAAAACGGAGAAATTATCGAATTGAACGAAGCCGACGCCATTTATCGCAATCCGCAAACCGAATACACTCGAAAATTAATTAATGCAATTCCAACCATTAAATAAATCACAAAATGAAAAAAATCGCTATTGTTCAATCGGTTATTCGCATGATGCTTGGCATTATGTTTATTGTGGCAGCCATTTTAAAACTTATTTCATTAGATAATTTTGAAATATATATCTACAGTTATCAGCTTTTCAGCCTTTCACTAACTGCACTCGCGGCACGCGGCATTATTGCATTTGAAATGTTGTTGGGTATCTTTTTACTCTTCAAATTTTATTATAGAGAGACGTGGTGGGTTAGTATGTGCACAATGGCAGCTTTCACTCTGTTTTTAATATATGCAGCCATTTTCAGAAATGATACCAACTGTCATTGTTTTGGCGATATAGTTCCCATCAATCCTGTTAATTCAATTATTAAGAATTTGATAGTCATTGGTTTACTTATTTTTATTTATAATCGGAAGCAACCGCGCATTTTTGCGGGACTTCAAAGAAATGAAAACTCCAAATTACGATTTCAAATAGGATTAACGGTTAATGATTATTCAAAAAAATTCAAAAAATGGATCATTTCAATCTGTGGAGTCGCTGCCTTCATTGTCTCCTTTATTCTCTTTCCTCCCAACTATTTCTACAACATGATTTTTTCCGAGAACGAATACGTCATCACGCAAGTATATGAACAAGCTAAAAAAGATTCATCTCTATACATTAAACTAACTGATGTTCAATATGATAAAATAAAAGATACTGTAACCTTTGAAATGGACACTTGTCGTTTGCCAATAGATACCGGACGTTACTTGATAGCGATTATGGGTTCGGGATGTAAGTACTGCAAGCAAAGTGCCAATTTAATTCGTAATTTATTTGAAGTTAATCAATTAAATCCTGATCAATTTAAAATACTCCTTTGGGGACCGGCTCCCTCCTTAGCTCGATTTATTCGTCTGACGGAAACGATGCCTTATGAAATTCGGCAGATTACGCCTTGTTTGGCTATTGACATGGCAAAAGGAAATTTCCCCACCTTCATGCTAATAGAAAATGGGGAAATTACCGATGCTTTTAATTATAGAGGAATCTCAGAAAGTCAAATTGTGAACTATCTGAAGAAATAAAAGTCAGAATTTTTTAATTGGAGCAAGTCCAAAAATAGGTAGTAATTGTGGTAGTATCATGATTCATACGATATTGTTTATCCATACACTCATCGGTGGTCATTTTCCCGTAAGAATGTTCTTCGGTTTGTTCAATACTCGGATGTTTTCCAATACAAACACATTCTCTTTCGCAAGAAAAAGAAATAATTGCGATACCTGCTAAGGCTATAAGTCCACAAATTTTTTTCATATTATTCATTTCTATTTACAAGTTGCAAAAATACATTTTTTTTTAAAATAACCTAATTAAAAAATTGAGATTTCAAAAAAACTTGTACTTTTGCCGCTCAAATCAAAAAAAATGAAGAAAACAACTCTTATTTCATTACTAATGCTACTTTTCCTTTCTACCAACGTTACTTTTGGAGAGGGCATTCCGAATCATAAACTAATAGAATATGGAATTTCCGCGTATCGACAACGCAGTCATGAAAGCAATCGACTCAAAAAAGTTGATTATTTATTGGAAGAAAATGACACTGTGATGGCGGTTTTTAGTTTTGAAAACGGCGGTTTTTTGATATTAAGTACCGATGATGCGGCAATTCCTGTTATTGGGTACTCATTGGAGAATAATTTTTCAGCAAACAATATGGCACCAGCCATGGAAGGTTGGCTGCAGATGTACAAAGAGGAGATTTTGTATATTAAAAAGAATCAAATTGCTGCTACAGAAAGAATTAGTACTTTATGGGAAGAAATCAAGACCTCTTCGCAAAAGAGCAATTCGCGCAGTATCATCGTTTCTCCGCTGCTTAGATCAACATGGAATCAAAATCAGTATTATAATACATTGTGTCCTAAAGATGATAATGCCCCCGACGGCTACGACGGACACGTACCGAATGGATGTGTAGCTTTGGCAATGGCATCGGTCATCCATTACTACCGTTATCCGGATGTCGGACAAGGTTCACATGCCTACCATTCCGACTACGGCTACCACTCTGTCAATTATACGCAACAACACTATTGCTACGAAGCCATGCCCAATTCATTAAGCAATTACAATAATGAAGTTGCCAAATTAATCTATCATTGTGGGGTAGGTGTAAATATGGGATATGCGGCAGACGGTTCCGGCGCGCAAACAGAAAGCTCCGCAGAAGCGCTTCAAGACTATTATAAATACGATTCGGACATCACCGCGGCAAGTCGTGCACAATACAATTCAGAGAGTTGGATTAATCTTCTAATCAGTAATTTGGATGCCAAACATCCGGTCATTTATTCAGGTTACAGCCAAGAAGGCGGTCATGCTTTTGTATGTGACGGTTATGACAGCGACCACAATTTTCACTTTAATTGGGGCTGGGGCGGCTACGGAAATGGTTATTTCACGATTGAAGGAACCGGTGAAAATTCGGTTGGCGGCTACTCTTCCTGGCAAGGAATTGTCCATTCCATCTATCCGCCTGAATCCGCTTATCCCGACTATTGTCCGCAACACAATCCCATTACCGCAGTTTCCGGCATCATAGAAGATGGCAGCGGCATTTATAATTATCAAAACAATACCAATTGTACATATATCATTGCCCCTGAAGATGCAACTATCATATCCATGTCGCTTCTTGAAATCAATACGGAAGCCGGAATTGACACCCTCTCGGTTTGGGATGGTGACCCCGAAAACGGAGGCAACCTTTTGGCTACTTTTTCCGGAACAACTTGTAATCCTGATAATTGGATAATGTCCAGAAGTGGTATGATGTATCTTACTTTCAAGACAAATGGAAACACTACCGGTGCAGGATGGCGACTTACCTACATGGCACAGCGCAGAATAATGTGTGTAACCACGGAACGCTATACCGAAGCATCAGGCTCTTTTAACGACGGCAGCGAAGATTCGGAATATGCTTCCAATGCCAATTGCATCTGGCGCATCGAGCCGGAAGGTGCTTCTTATGTAAATCTGAGTTTCGACCAGTTTGATCTCAGTCCGGAAGACAATATATATGTATATGATGCCCACGCACTCAATGCCAACCTCATGGCAACTTATACAGGAAGTACTATTCCCAACAGTATTCACAGCACTACCGGCAAAATAAAAGTGGTTTTCAAAAGCGATAACTA
>CAYYHC010000139.1:0-2645 GCA_964471715.1 uncultured Lentimicrobiaceae bacterium
TCTCACCTGCAAAGCCGCCGCTGCTGCGGGGTACCCGCTACAATCGTTGGCGCGGTGGGAGTAAATAAGTATTAATCGTTCATTATATTATATCAATCTGATTTTCAGAGAAGTCCCTCTTTCACAATCATCATTGCCGTTTTCAATCCATCAATGGCGGCACTCGTTATTCCCCCCGCATAGCCCGCACCTTCACCTACCGGATAAATGCCGGCAATGTTGGATTCCCGCTGTTCGTTACGCAAAATTCGCACCGGCGACGATGAGCGCGTTTCAATTCCCGTTAACACCGCATCGGCATCTCGAAAACCCTTTAACTTTTTGTCAAATTCGGGAAGCGATTTCCGCAAAGAGGTCACCACAAAATCGGGCAGACATTGCCGCAAATCGCAATAGACCACCCCATGCGGATAGGACGGTGTAATACTCCGAGCCTGCGTTGCCACTTTGCCTTCCTCAAACTCCGCCAACAAATTACAGGGTGCTTGATAATTACGGGCAATGTTAAACGCCATTCGCTCATATTTTTCCTGATACTGCATTCCGGCTAACGGACTATTTACATAAAAATCGGACGGATTAATTCCAACCAACAACGCCGCATTCGCATTTTTGCCATCACGCTTCTTCACACTCATGCCATTCGTCACAATGCTGTTTTTCTCACTTGTTGAAGCCATCACCGTCCCGCCCGGACACATGCAAAAAGTGTAAACACTTCTTTCGGGGAAGTGCACCACTCCTTTGTAAGAAGCCGGCGGCAAAAAAGATGCAAAACGTCCATACTGCATTTCATCAATTTTCGACTGCAAATGCTCAATACGCACACCCATGGAAAAGCTTTTAGCTTCCATCTGCAAACCTTTAGAAAACAACATACGAATCGTGTCACGCGCCGAATGTCCCAGACAGAGCAACAAATGATTTGTTTTTATATTTAATTTGTTGTTAAGCAATATATTAATGACATCGTTTTCTTTTTGAAAATCGGTAAAAGTGGTATTAAAATGAAAAGTGCCACCCAAAGATTGAATCTCTTCACGAATTTTTTTAACCACAATTTCCAAATAGTCGGTTCCCACGTGCGGATTGCTCATATAGGTTACATCCTCCGTAGCACCATGCAAATAGAACTCCTGCAACACAAAATCAATCCACTCACTGCTAATGTTGGTGGTGAGTTTACCATCCGAAAACGCCCCCGCACCACCCTCACCAAACTGGATATTTGAATTTTCATCCAGCTGTTTGTTATTCAAAAAATTGGCAACATCACTTTTCCGTTTTTCGATTTGACTTCCTCGTTCAATGATAATGGGATTGGCATGACAACGCGCCAAGTAGAGCGCAGCAAACATACCGGCAGGACCAAAGCCCACCACCACCGGCGGATGCGCAAAACCCCATCGCGCATATTGTAATTCCGGCTTGGGCTTCGCCAATGAGACATTGGGCAGCGACAACAACTGCGAATCATCATTTTTTAAATCTATGTATATCTGATAGTTATAAACAATATTCTGGCGTTTGCGCGCGTCAATCGCCGCACGCAAAATCTTAAACTCAAGTACATCCCCTGAATGAATACAATACTGACGAAGCACCAATTCTTGCAGATTTTGTTGATGATTAACAGGAACAATAAAATTTGAAATTTTAATTTTCATGATTGAGCTGGGTTGCCACTTGATAAGCACTTGCGAATGCAAAAAAAAGATTATAACCACCGCAAACGCCATCAATATTCAATAATTCGCCGGTAACGTACAAATTGGGGTATTTTTTTAACTGAAAATCATCGCCAATTTCCGATACATCAATCCCCCCGCTGCAAACCTGCGCAAATTCCAATGAATAAGGAGCAGCAATTTTTAATTCCAAATGCTGTAGGTCAAACGGCTCTTTTTCGTACCATTCATTCAACTTCGGATGCAAAATTCCGCAAAAACTATGATACTTTTGCCAATGTTCCTCTACATTGTAATTCTCATCATCATACAAAAAATTGAGTACCAGAGAACAGTTTCGTTTATCTTTCAAACGGTTATAATATGCTGAACTATTGAGAATTACTATCCCGGAAACGCCATCATCTTTAAAAATGATTTCACCTTTTTCTTTAAATATTTCTTTGTTGTTTTGACATAAAGAGACAATGGCTTTGGTACGGCAACCGGATAATTTTTGATAATAATTTTTAATCTTAAAGCCCACCAAAGATGGAACAAAATCACTGATTTTCAAATCAAAAGAGAACAAATAGTGATTGTAATTTTTCCTATTCGCTGCAATCATGCCTGCGGGCGAGCCGGACGCCAAAACCACTTTATCAAAAAGCACGGGATATTCGTTGATTTTCCATTTCCCACCTGCCGGAATAATTTTATTTACCTGATAATCATAATAAATAGTCGTTTGAGGTGACAAATTGCGCAACAAAACGTCCAAAACCGTTTGCGAAAAGTACGTAGCCGGATAGATCCTGCCTTCTTCATCGGTGCTCATTTTCAAACCCATTTCCGCAAATTCGCGCTGAATAGTTTGGCTATCGACTTTCTGCAAAAAGCGACTCATAAACAAAGTATCATTATAATGATGTTCCAGAATGTCGGCGTTAAGAATATTGGCCTTCCCGCCGCCAGACG
>CAYYHC010000139.1:2655-6100 GCA_964471715.1 uncultured Lentimicrobiaceae bacterium
TTTTCAAAAATACTAATCGCATTGCAAGGATTTTCAGAAAGTTTTTTGGCTAAAAAAAGTCCTGAAGAGCCGCCACCGACGATTGCAATTTTGACCGTTTTACTCATCGCAATTATGAATCGATTAGTATCCGAAAATCTGTTCTAACGTTAAATGATTCACTTTGCCGTATTGGACTTCGAGTGCAGGAAAATCCACCTCGCCATCCTTGGCAAGAATCATATATTTCTTGGGCAAATTCTTAATATACTTGTTGTTAAAGCCGATTACATCTTCCATTGTAAATTGGTCAACCGCTTGATAAATGTCACGGCGATAGTCATAATCGAAGCCTAATTTTTTATTGTTTATGAATGAATATAGAATGTTGGCTTTGGTAATGCGGTTGGTCGCGATATTGGTTTTGACGCCGTCTTTGGCTAATTCAAAATCGGCTTGAGCAACCGGCATGTCATTAAACAATTCGTCAAAAGCAGTGAAGGCATCCAATATTTTGTCGTTTAGTGTGCCGATAAAGGAATAATTGTACATAAAATCTTCTTTTTCGGACGGCATAATGTATTGAGATTGTGCCGTATAAGCTAAAGAACGTTTTTCACGCATTTCTTGGAAGACGATCGCATTCATTCCACCGCCAAAATAACGATTATACATCGTGATTAACGGCATAAGTTCTTTATTAAAACGAGGACCACGAGAGAAAGTGACCAATCGTGCCTGCTTGGCATCGTAAGGCGCATAAAATACTTGATTTTCCGTAACTTCACTCTGTTCAAATTTCTGTGTCGGGTAAGTCTCAAATTTTTTCGGAATCGGACAATACTTTTTCAAAGTCTTCTTTAAGGCTTTTACGTTTGCCGGTCCATAATAGGTAATTTCCGGCGCGCAAGTCAACACTTTTTGCAATAATTCTACTAATTCCTTACTTGATAATTGCTTAATTTCAGCGGGTTTCAGAGAAAAATTGACCAACGATTCGCCATATTCACAATAACTGCGCAACGCATTCAAGACTTGGTCTTGGTTTGTCTTTGCATCATTCATATTCTTAATAATGCTGCCAATGACATTTTGCGCCGTGGTGTCGTTGGGTTGTGCGTTGACAAACAAGTGCATCGCCAATTGAAATGCTTTCTCAAAATTCTCACTTAAACCGCTAATCGAGATTGTAAAATCTTCATCGGAACAAGAAGCACTCATATTGCAAGCCAACCGATAAAACTCACTGTTGATGGCTTCGGGCGTATAATTCTTGGTTCCCAAATATTTTACGTAAGCAGCGGCAATGGGCAACCTTTTATCGGTTAATTCGCCCATCGGATATGTCATTTGCAATGTAAAAGTCTCATTTTCAGTATTTTCTACTGCATAAACAGGGATACCGTTCAAATTAAGGAAGCTGATTTCATTTTGGTAATCGCAAAAAACGGGGTCTATCGTTGCCACTTCATTCTTTTTAATTTGAGCAAAAAAATCAGATTCCACATCTCTGTTAATTTGAATAGGTGTAATTGCCGGCTTTGGCAAATTGGCGATTTGCGGTGGCGTTCCTTGTCGTTTATAAACCACAACATATTCATTATTAAGTAGATATTTGTTTGCAAAATCAATTACATCTTGTTTGGTGATATCGGAATACATTTGAATCGACTGACACGCTTCTTGCCACGGCACATTATTCATAAAAGCATTGGCCATCCACATCGCACGCGATTGATTGTTTTCCAATTGTCGCATCTCGCCCAAACGCATATTATTGATACTTGCTTCCATCAATCCATCATCAAATTGTCCTTTTCTGATTAAATCTATTTGACTGATTAATAAATCTTTAACTTCTTGCAAGGTTTGTCCTGTTTTGGGTTTTCCGTACAAAACATAAGCGGAATTATCGCACAAAACGTATGGATAGGATGAGGCGGACTGCATTAACTGTTTTTGATTAATGTTCAAGTCAATCAAACCGGATTTCCCGTTATTCATAATGTTGTCCAACATTTTAAGGAGGTAAATCTCTTTCGCATTGGCAGGTTTTCCGATAGGGAAAGCAATTCTTACAAATTCGGCTTCCAATCCTGTCACTTCTTTCTCAACTATCTGATTCAATGGTTTTTCAGGTAAAACCTGCATGGGTTCGATAGGTTGTGATTCCCAATCACGGAAATATTTTTCTATTAATTGAATAGCTTCGTGGGGATCGAAATCACCGGAAAGACAGATAGCAACATTGTTCGGTACATAGTACTTTTTGACAAAATTCTTGATATTGGTAATAGACGGATTTTTAAGATGTTCTGCTTCGCCCAATGTGGTTTGTGTGCCATAAGGGTGATTCGGGAACAGTGCCGAAAGCATTACTTCATTTGCTTTACGAGCATCATTACTTAAAGAACGATTTTTTTCTTCATAAACCGTTTCCAACTCCGTATGAAAGAGACGAATAACAGGATTTTGAAAACGGTCAGCCTGAATCTTTACCCAATTTTCCAATTCGTTGGAGGGAATATTTTCGGTATAAACCGTATTGTCGTTGGATGTCCAGGCATTCGTACCTTGTGACCCGATAAATTTCATTATTTTGACATACTCGTTAGGAATTGCCAAACCGCTTGCTATGTATGAAAGGCTATCAATAATATGATAATAATCCGCTCTTTTTTGAGCATCGGTTTCCACACGATATAGTTCAAATAATTCTTCAATTCTGTCAAGAAGTGGTTTTTCTTGCGCCCAATCGGTAGTACCGATTTGAGAGGTTCCTTTAAACATCAAGTGTTCCAAATAGTGTGCCAGACCGGTGGTTTGTGCCGGGTCATTTTTGCTTCCCACGCGCACAGCAACGTAGCATTGAATCCTTGGAACATCTTTATAAACTGACATATAGACTTTCAATCCATTTTTCAGAGTATAAATTTTTGCATTAAGCGGATCATTTTGTGCAGTTTGATACGTATAAGCACTCACCTGCGCATGAATAGTCATAGCGGACAGAAAGCACGTTACTAAACAGATGAAGATTTTTAATTTCGATATTTTCATAATTTATTGATTAATAACTGACAATAGCAAACAGCACGCAAAAAAATTAGAACTCAGCATTTTGAGGAGTGCGAGGGAACGGGATGACATCTCTAATATTCGTCATTCCTGTAACGAAGAGCAATAATCTTTCAAAACCAAGACCAAAGCCGGAGTGTGGAGCTGAGCCAAATTTACGGGTTTCTAAATACCACCATACATCCTTTTCGGGAATGTTCAACTCTTGTACCCGTTTCAACAACTTGGCATAACTTTCCTCGCGTTCGGAACCGCCGATGATTTCACCAATTTTCGGGAACAGAACATCCATTGCACGAACGGTTTTTCCATCTTCGTTCTGCTTCATATAGAATGCTTTAATGTCTTTCGGATAGTCGATTAAAATAACCGGTTTTTTGAAATGTTG
>CAYYHC010000140.1:0-6099 GCA_964471715.1 uncultured Lentimicrobiaceae bacterium
CTTTCATTTCAGGACCTTTTCCGATAATTTCAAAAATCCAAGCTTCATTCGGGTCAATGATTGAGAAAGACTCGCCACTGCTGCAATAACCGTAAGATTCTATTAATTGGCACATTACTTGAATGGCTTCGCGTGCATTTTTAGCACGTTCCAAAGTAATATAAATCAGTGAGCCGTAATCGATTAATCCGGGTGTCCCTTCCAATTCGGTTCTTCCGCCGTAAGTAGTTTCACCAATTGCCAATTGATGTTCATTCATATTTCCAACGACAGAATAGGTGTGGGAAACTTGAGGAATTTGTCCCAATTTTTTACCGGAATCCCATTCCACTACATCGCGGAAAGAGCCGGCAGGATAATCGGCAGCGGGACTGTAATACAATTCGCCATACAAAGTGTGGGAATCGGCAGCATAAGTAACCATGCAAGAGCCATCAGCACTTGCTCCTTTAGTAATAATAAAGTTGGTACAAGCAGACAAATGTCCAATAGTCGCGACGAGAACCGCCACGATAGAAATATATAATTTTCTCATATTTAATTATTTAGAAATATCACTATGATTTACATTTGGAATAACAAGAAGCGGCATCGGCGCATAATTCATTAATTGGCGCGTGTTGCTGCCCAACCAGAAAGCGGAAATATCATCTTCCTCTTCTCTCATAATCACCAACAAGTTAACATCTTCGTTATGAGCCCATTCGACGGTAGCTTTAGAAGCAATTCCATGAACGTCGATAGTAGAAGCAGAATAGCGGATTCCGGCATTTTCGCACATTGTGATTGCATGATTTAATTGCACGGTAATAATGTGTTTTGATTCAGGAGTACAAGGTGAGCAAACACCGAGCAGATGCAGTTTTGCAGCAAAATATTTGCAACATGAAATAGCGGTTTTCATTTTTTGTAATGTTTCAAAACTTGTATCGATAGGAGCCAATACGGTTGTCAAATCTCTCTTGACAGAAACATTTTCGCCGATAATCAGCACGGGACCCTTTGATAGACCTACAATCTTCATGGTGTTACTTCCGACAAACATTTCTTCGAAACCGGAAACACCGTGAGAACCGACAACGAGCATTGATTCATTCAAATTTCCTGCATATTGTGTCAATTCCAAATAGGCTTTACCTTCCAGAATAATTGAATGAATTTCGTTTTTGGGAGCTTCTACTTTACTAACATTCACCAATTCGTCTAATTTGTCTTGCGCTTTTTTCATCAATAATTTTTCATCGGTAATTCCCAATTTCCCTGCTGCACCGGGGGTTCTTACCCAAACAATATGTATTTTTGCTTTGGTTTTCAGACCAACCGCAACAGCATGACGAAGTGCATTTAACGAATTTTGGGAGAAATCAATTCCTACTACAATGTTTTTCATAATTCTACTATTTTAATTTATATTTTCACTCATTTATTGTACCAATTTTATCAAATATTCACCGTAGCCGCTTTTTATCAATGGTTGCGCTATTTTCACCAATTGTTCGGCTGTAATGAATTTCATTTTGTAAGCCACTTCTTCAATACATCCCACCATTTGTCCTTGTCTGTCCTCAACCACTTGTACAAATTGGGTGGCATCGATCAAGGATTTGAAAGTACCGGTATCAAGCCATGCGGTTCCTCTATCTATCTTACATACTTTCAACATTTTATGTTCAAGATAATAGCGATTAACATCAGTAATTTCGTATTCACCGCGTTGACTTGGCTTTACGTTAGCGGCCACTTCAACCACGGAATTGTCATAGAAATACAAACCGGGAACAGCATAATTTGATTTCGGGTGTGTAGGTTTTTCTTCAATAGAAACGGCATTCATCTGTTCATCGAACTCAACCACGCCATATCTTTCGGGATCGGAGACGTGATAAGCGAACACGACACCACCTTGAGGATTGCTGTTATTCAATAAATTATTTTCAAAACCACCACCATAAAAGATATTATCGCCCAAGACGAGTGCGACTTTGTCATTTCCGATGAAGTCGGCACCTAACACAAACGCCTGTGCCAATCCATTGGGAACGTGTTGCACCACGTATTCAAACCGGCAACCCAATCGACTTCCATCGCCGAGCAATCTTTCAAATTGCGGCAAATCGGTAGGGGTAGAAATGATCAGAATATCACGAATTCCGGCAGACATCAAAGTCGAAAGCGGATAATAAATCATTGGTTTATTGTAAATTGGCATTAATTGTTTACTCATTGCCAGTGTGAGGGGGTGTAAACGAGTACCGGAGCCACCGGCCAAGATAATACCTTTCATAATTTTATATTATAAGTTATCTAAAATGGTTTCAATTAAATTTTCGGCACTTTCGGCGATGTCGGAAATAGAAGCCGGCAACATATAGCAAGGAGTAGTAAAAATCATATTCTTTTTATCGGCGATAACTTCTGTCTGTTGGGTATTTACATGAGAAGCGCCCATTTTTTCGACATCTTTAATTGTAGCGGTATCAGCACCAACGGTTACGGTAATATTTCCCAATACTTTTGCCAATAAAACGGGAGCGATGCACAATGCACCAATAGGTTTATGCAGATTATGAGTGTCAACAATTGCTTTTCTGACGCTGTCCAAAACTTTGGCATTGACGCCGTCAATAGCATAAGTAAACAAATTTTTGGCTGCGCCATAACCGCCGGGAAGAATCAACGCATCGAAATCGACAGGATTGTATTTCCCGATTTCCTGAATATCACCACGCGCAATACGTGCGGCTTCCACCAACATGTTACGCGTTTCTTCCATTGGCTGCCGTGTCAGATGATTCATCACATGATATTGCGGCTCATCGGGTGCAAAAATAGAATACGAACATTCATTTTTGTCGATCGCCAACAATGTCATTAGGGCTTCATGTATTTCTGAACCATCTAAATGCCCACAACCATTTAATATAACTGCAAATTTTTTCATATATAATTGTTTGGTTTCACTTCTATTTTTCGGGTAAGAAATCGGAGCTAAAAGAGAGAGGTAGTAAGTCGGCAACGGCGTTCAATTTCCATATATTCCCTTTTTGACCGGCCAATATCACTTCAATCGGAGACTGAAAACGATGTTCATATTCTGACAACACTTGTCTGCAAGAGCCGCACGGCACAACGGGTGAGGTTAACTCCTGAGTAGGATTAATGGCAGTAATGGCAATTTTTTTAAACGGCACCCCCGGATAACGAGACGAAGCATAAAATGCAGTCGTACGTTCTGCACACAATCCTGCCGGATAAACGGCATTTTCTTGATTGTTACCTGTAATAATTTCACCATTAGCCAATAAAATGGCTGCTCCCACCTGAAATTTTGAATAATCCGCATAAGCCCGAGTAACCGCTTCTCGCGCATAATTCAATAAAATTTGATCCTCCTGTGTTAGCTCCTCTTCCTTTTCGTAAACTGCAAATGTGGTTGTAATAGTCTGTTTCTTCATCTAATTTTATTTTTTTATTATTTTAAACGTAACACGTTTTCCTTTATTTTCTATTACATTTATAAAATAAATTCCTTGAGAATAATTATTAAAATCAAGTTTGATGTTATTGTCGGCAAAAGTACTCTTCATCATTTCCTTTCCATAAACATCAAATACTTTCACCTCAACATTTTGTACCTCTTCCGAACTGATCATCCAAACATTGCCGGATGTTGGATTCGGAAAAAGTTGCCATGTGTTTTGCGTATTGGCTGCAATTCCAACGCCCGAAATAACCGTCAATGTAAGCTGAATAACACTATCGCAGCCATGAATGGTGGTTGCCGTTGTATGGTAAATTTGCGTTCCAATCGTAGAACCAAAAATTAAATCATTCCCAAATAGATAGGTCTCCCCTCTTACAATCGTGTCAAAAATTTCAACGCTATACTCCGGATAAATAGTGATATGAAGCGTTAAGATACTGTCTGCCTGATACATACCTGCATCCGGAAAAACTCTTTCATAATCGCCCGATTCTGTATAATCCACACCTTCGAACGTAAGCGAATGGCATCCCGACAAACTCAACTCACCGAAAACAGTGTCCGGCACGTCAAAAACATAAACCGTGACCTCGCTTTTTTCGCTTTGACAAAATACATCATCATTATATTGTGTAACTTCTTGAACCCAATATGTGGTATTATTATAAAGTGCGGGAGTGGTAAAACTATTTCCTATAAAAACGGGCGTGCTGCTATTCGGGGCATCAAACCAATAAATATCGTAATTGGAATTGACTGACAATATTGCCGTTGAACCGGGCAAAATGTGTTGGTCGGCAACATTCGGCACAGAAACCATTGGAACCATTTGTATATTTTTAATCACAACATTCTTATCGGTAATGTTTATTGTAAATGTTTGAGATTGATAACAATCTGCTGTCACTGTAACGGAGTAGGTGCCGGCTTTGATGGGACGGTGATATTTTCCCAACGGTAAATAAGAATAGACTTCCGAATTATCTTCATCGTGGTTATTGATGAAGATTTTGGCTTCGAGGGGTTCGTTGGTCACTGCATCGGTTACAATGCCGCGAAAACCGTAAAGACATTCTTCAATGTAATGCAGTAATGATTGTTTGCTTGCCTGCCAATAGGATGGCAACTCTGAAGTATTGGTCACTTTATTCGTTCCAACTTCAAAAGTAATCTCTCTGCAATTTCTATAATAAGTCATAAAATCCTGACGCGATCCGGTAATCACATACCAATCGCCGCCCTCGGTCACGCCGCCCTCTTCGGTCATATAAGAGGCATCAACCGCATGGCACGTATCAACATAATTTTGACAAATATAATCAAACCAAGAGGCATCGGCATGGGAATTGGTACGTGTGGTCCAAGTGTCCCACGGATAATTTGCCAACTCTGCGCCGCCATGAAAATTTGCCGACATCACAAAATGTTTTGATGCCGTAAAATCCATCATTGCCTGAATCTCCGGTTGTATATTCACGGAATTTTCAACTTCGGGTCCCGGAAAATTTCTGTTCAAGTCAATATTATTATTATTTGCACGGGTCGATGTAGGCGACTCATTAATTGTATTATCGTTGGTTTTGTAAGTTCCATCCGGATTTTCATTCGGACAAATCCACAAATCCACATTATTAATAATATTTTGAACGATTGGGTCGGTTTCACTATTATTTAAAATGTAATCGATCAAATGGAGCATATAATAATAGCCGACCACCTCGTCGCCGTGCATCGTTGAACTATAGAGAAAAGATGGTTTGTTGGCAGGTTGGTGCAACGTATTGCTAATGTGAGCAACCAAAATTGAGTGGTCGCCGGCAGGTGTTACCGCCAAAATGGTATCGATATCGCAAAGATTGGGAAAACGAGTTTGAAAATCCGCCATCATTTGAGTATAAGTGGAATAAGTCGGATAGCGATTCCAATTTGCCATTTCGGCGACTGTAGTAGCCATGGTTACCGTTGCTTTCGCAGGTTCTATCATCTCGAAAGGAATATTCAATTCGGTAAAAGCTTCATACTCTGTATTGGACAACCACACACGAACATCAAATTGTTGGGTTGCGGCGTTCCATTTTACTTTATCAACCGAAAAGCGACGCGACAAAGCATTGACATCTTCGCGAGTATTAAGATTTACATTTATATATGTTTCGGAATGAGGGCTATCTAATAAACGTTGTGGATCGGTTTGCGCAAAAGCGCAAGTTACTGATACAAGAAATAGTAACACGGAAAGATAGAACTTATTCATTATCATAAAATTATAACATTAAATATTCAATAGATGTTTCATATAATCCATAAGTTGGTTGGAGACCGGAACTTGAGGAAGTCGCAAATAATTCTCAATTTTCCCTTGCAGAGCCAAGAAAGCCTTCACTCCTGACGGGTTTCCTTCTTTGAAACAAGCCTGTGTATAATCAAGGAGTTCAAGGTGTTGGCGACGAGCTGCCGGGTAATCATTATGGAGAGCGAGGTGTACCATATTGCTCACTTTATATGGGAAAGCGTTGGCAACAACAGAGATAACGCCGATGGCACCGGCAGCGAGTAACGGCAATGTAACCGCATCATCGCCGGAAATAACGGCAAAATTTTCGGGTTGGTGGGCA
>CAYYHC010000141.1:0-6098 GCA_964471715.1 uncultured Lentimicrobiaceae bacterium
GTTGCAGAGGCACTTATATTTTGATAAATCGGACAAGCAGGCGTATGAAAAGTCGTTTCATTGATTGCTTTTGCCAATTCGTCTTGAGCAGTCTGCATCAAAGGAGAGTGAAAAGCTCCGCCCACATTCAATTGCATAATTCGTCTTGCGCCGGCGGCTTTCAAACGTTCCGTCGCCATTTCGATGCCTTTCATAGTCCCGGAAATAACCAATTGTTCCGGACTATTGTAGTTTGCCGGAACAACAATTTCATCAATGTCGCGACAAATTTCCTCAATTTGTGCATCATTAAATTTTAAAACGACTGCCATCGTAGAGGGTTCCGATTCGCAAGCACGCTGCATCGCTACGGCGCGTTGAGAAACCAACTGCAGGGCAGCTGCAAAATCCAACGCCTTGCAAGCTACCAAAGCGGAAAACTCACCTAACGAGTGTCCGGCAACCATTGCGGGCGCATCTAACTCCTTTGCAACCAAATAGCTAATAACCGAATGCAAAAAAACTGCCGGCTGCGTGACTTTTGTCATCTTCAACTCCTCCGCTGTGCCTTCAAACATAATGTCCGTAATTCGAAATCCCAAAATATCATTGGCCGTTTCAAACAACTGACGAGCTTCAGGAACGGTCTCGTAGAGTTCTTTGCCCATCCCTGTGAATTGCGCTCCCTGCCCCGGGAAAACGTAAGCTTTCATGGTTTAATTTTTACTGATAACTACTTGAATTATAATATTATTCGTGATATCGAAACCAATTTGTTTGTCAGATGAAAGCGTAGGTTTAATGATAAAATCAGTACATAAAGTTTCCGTCTTTATGTATTCTTCGTAATCGGTAAAAGCTTGATTGAGAGTTTCGTTGCTTTCAACTTCAATCGTAATGGTATCGGTTACATCTAATTGAGAATCTTTACGATAGTTTTGAATACGGTTCACCATTTCACGCGCATAACCTTCGTTGCGAAGCGCATCGGTAATGGTAATGTCCAAAGCTACGGTCATTGTACCTTGATTGGCAACTACCCAGCCCGGAATATCTTCCGCAACTATTTCAACATCACCAATTTCCACATTTACAGGCTGGCCTTCAATGGTAAGTACAATGTTTCCTTCGGCTTCAATTTTGCGAATATCGGATTGACTGAAATTACCGATGCCGGCAGCTACCTGTTTCATTATTTTGCCGTATTTTGGTCCCAATTTTTTGAAATCGGGTTTGATTCTTTTTACAAAAACACCATCGCTATCAGACACAAAATCAATATCTTTCACATTCACTTCGTGTAAAATCAAATCCTTCACTTTTTCAATTTGGTTTGTGAAAGTATCATCACCCGTGACCGGAATCATAATCCTGCCGAGTGGCTGACGAACCCGAATATTCGATTTTTTACGTAATGAAAGCACCATAGAAGAAAGCTGTTGCGCCATTTGCATTCTTTCTTCTAACATTTTATCTATTAATTCGTTATTAACTTTTGGAAATTCAGATAGGTGGATAGAAACTACATTTTCTTTTCCTGTAATGTTATTCAAATCGAGGAAGAGTTTATCCATAAAGAATGGAGCAATAGGAGACGCCAATTTTGCAACGGTCGTCATACAAGTGTATAACGTTTGGTAAGCAGAAATTTTATCTACAGAATAAGTACCTTTCCAAAATCTTCTACGACAAAGTCTTACGTACCAATTGCTTAAATATTCATTGACAAAATCTTGAATTTCTCTTCCGACTTTGGTAGGTTCAAAATCGGCGTAATTTTCGTCGCAATGTTTTACTAACGTATTGAGTTCCGACAAAATCCAGCGGTCAATTTCGGGGCGTTGTTCATTCGGAACATCAGCTTCTTTGTATGAGAAATTGTCGATGTTGGCGTACAATGCAAAGAAGTTATAAGTATTGTAAAGCGTTCCGAAGAATTTACGTTGTACTTCGCCGATTCCGTCTGCATCGAATTTGAGATTATCCCAGGGTTGTGCGTTGGTAATCATATACCAGCGAGTTGCATCGGGTCCGTATTTTTCGATAGTTTCAAACGGGTCGGTGGCATTTCCGTAACGTTTTGACATTTTATTTCCGTTCTTATCCAATACTAATCCATTGGAAACCACTGCTTTATAAGCTACGGAATCGAATAACATCGTGGCAATGGCGTGCAAAGTAAAGAACCAACCGCGTGTTTGGTCAACGCCTTCCGCAATAAAGTTAGCGGGGAAATTATTTTTAAAAACGTCTTGATTTTCAAAAGGATAGTGCCATTGGCAATAAGGCATTGCACCGGAATCGAACCATACATCAATCAAGTCGGCTTCACGGGTCATCTTTTGACCGCTTGGCGAAACCAAGAAAATATCATCAACGTAAGGACGGTGAACGTCAATTTTATTATAGTTTTCTTTACTGAAGTCGCCGGCTACAAATTCTTTGTATGGATTATTCTTCATAATGCCGGCGGCAACCGCTTTATCGATTTCTTTTTGAAGTTGTTCGATGGAGCCGATGCAAATTTGTTCTTTTTTATCTTCTGTCGTCCAAATTGGGAGCGGCACACCCCAGAAACGGGAGCGCGACAAGTTCCAATCCACCAAATTCTCCAGCCAATTTCCAAAACGTCCGCTGCCGGTAGCTTGTGGTTTCCATTTGATCGTTTTATTCAGCTCTATCATTCTGTCTTTCAATTGGGTAGTTTTTACGAACCAGGAATCCAACGGATAATAGAGCACCGGTTTGTCGGTACGCCAGCAGTGAGGATAGTTGTGAACATATTTTTCAATTTTGAAGGCTTTGTGCTCACCTTTTAACCAAATCGCAATGGTGACGTCCAATGTTTCGTCGGCATGATGTCCTTCTTTTTCGTAATCGGGTTTTACATACAATCCTGCGAATTTGCTGTACAAAGGAACGTTAACATGCTCTTTTACAAATGTTTCATCAATATCATCGATAGAAAAGAATTTTCCGGTTTTATCGACCATCGGTTGTGTATTGCCCATTTTGTCGATGAGCAGCATTGGAGCGATGCCTGCGTCGGCAGCCACACGTTTGTCATCGGCACCAAAAGTGGGGGCAATATGAACGATTCCCGTACCGTCTTCAGTAGTGACGTAGTCACCTGGAATTACGCGAAATGCGTCCCCGTCAGGAGTCATAAATGGAATTAATTGTTCATATTTTACACCTATCAATTGTTCGCCTTTGGCTTCGTTAAGTATCTTATACGGAATGAGTTTATCCCCAACTTTGTAATCTTCCAATGCCAAATCTTTGCTCTTTTCAGAGAAATAATGATTGACCAGATTTTTTGCCAAAACGACTAAAATCGGGGTACCATTATATTGATTGTAAGTTTGTACCAACACGTAATCAATTTTAGCACCAACGGCCAAAGCGGTATTGGAAGGAAGGGTCCAAGGAGTAGTGGTCCAAGCGAGAAAATAGAGATTTTCGGGAATAGTATCGGTTTGAATAAACGTTTTAAATCCTTCGGGAACATTTTGATTGACAACAACTTTAAATTGTGCGGCAATAGTGGTGTCTTTCACATCTTTGTAGCATCCGGGGAGGTTTAATTCGTGGGAGCTGAGTCCGGTACCGGCAGCCGGCGAGTAGGGTTGAATGGTGTAACCTTTGTAGAGTAATCCTTTTTGATAAAGTTGTGATAGTAAATACCATACAGACTCGATGTATTTATTGTCAAAAGTAATATAGGGATCATCGAGGTCAACCCAATAGCCCATTTTTTTGGTAATGTCATCCCACATATCTTTAAATTTCATTACTTCGCGGCGACATGCTTGGTTATATTCCTCTACGGAAATAGTTTTGCCGATATCTTCTTTGGTAATTCCCAATGTTTTTTCAACGCCCAATTCAACGGGAAGTCCGTGTGTATCCCATCCCCCTTTTCTTCCGACATATTTCCCTTTCAATGTTTGATAACGACACACTAAGTCCTTAATGGTACGTGCCATAACGTGGTGAATACCGGGAGTTCCGTTAGCGGAAGGCGGACCTTCAAAAAAAACAAAAGATTCAGCACCTTCGCGATTCTTTAAGCTCTTTGCAAAAACATCATTATCTTCCCAATATTTCTGCATTTCTTTTCCAATCTGAGATAAGTTAAGTCCCCGATATTCAGTGTATTTGCTCATTTTTTCTATTTTAAAAAATTGTGCGCAAATATATAAAGAATTTCCGAAATCGGAATTGCTTGCAATAAGTTATCATTATTAATTATTTACATTTAGGTATGGTGATTCAATTCACCATTTTAAAGATGGGATGAAGTATCATTTCCCATTGCGCCAACGATTGTAGCGGATACCCCGCAGCAGCGGCGGCTTTGCAGGTGAGAAGTGAAAGGTAAAAGGTAAAAGTATTGGGGCAGGGATTTTAAGACAAGGTTAGGAAAGCCGCCGCTGCGAGGAGTACAAGCGGAAAGCGTGACGGCAGTTTTTCTTTTGTAGTTAAGAGGTTGGTTGAGGTTGAGGTTGAGGAAAAACTGCCGGGCGCCCAAAAAACAATTGACAATTAACAATTAATTATTTCGGTTTGCTATTGTAATGTTTTATAGAAATTTGATTATCAGAAATTTACGAAGCAGCAACCGTAAGTCCATTCCAAATAATCTACGGAGCCGACATGTGCTTTGACCGATGCACCGATGAAATGGTTTTTGTTTTTGCCCAAAAGAAATCGGAAACCGGCACGTTCGTAGAAAGGCGTGTAAAAATTGAAACTTCGATTGATATAAACGGCGAAGCAGGTGTGAAGTACAAAGCGATTGTAAATCACTTCAAAAGTGAGGAAAGCCGCCTGATTGAAGTATTTGTATAATTTCTGTTGCTCGGCGGGGAGATGTGCCTTCAATTCTCCGCTGTAGTTGAAATCGATGCCGGCGCCATAGCGAAATTTGGGACTAAATTGGCGGAAATAACCGATTTGCAAGACCGTTCCTAAATAGAAAGGGTCGGCTTTGTAGCTATCATCCGGGGCATCTTTTTTGGATTGCCGCGTACCGGCCGCCACCGAGATAAAGAAGCTATTTTTTTTAATAAAAGTGCTGTCCTTATGATTGAAAGTGAAGGGCAAATCGTTTTGTTTTTTAAAGTAGCATTTGACGCCCAAAGCTCCGGAAATCGGATTAATGCCCATATTGGGTAAGAGGATGGCAGCATTGGATGAGTGGGAAAAGTTGGCTCTCACTGTAAGGGCGGCTTGGGGCGAAACACGAAAATCCGCTCCCAACGCCAAATCGATATGCGCATTCAAATGGGAGCCGATAAATCGATTTTTAGGATAAAGAACTTCATCATAATGTTTTGCCCAATAAGCCAATCCGGCACCGAATTGATAATGCAGAGTAAACCATTTTTTGCGATAAATGGTGCCGTTCATGTAGGCACAAGCGGACAATTTATCACCAAACATAGCATCATCGAAGTGTCCGTAGCGCAAAGCAACTCCAAATTCGGGATAGTTAAACAGTTGATGCCAAGGCAATTCGCCAGTGGTTTGTTTACCCAAACGCAATTCAATACTATACAAACCGACCTCTGCCAAATATTGGGTATTGGATGAGTTGGGGACAATACGCCCCACGCGCACCGCCGGCTCCAAGTATAAATTGTGGGAGGATTGTTTCTGCGCAAAACCCGTCAGAACCAACGCCTGCAACACACAAAATAGCAGAAGAACCTTACGTAACATAGTGATTATGAATTAATAACATTATGGATATACTCAATTGCATCAAAATTTCTCGGGGAAAGGATATCTATCCAACCGGAAGAAATCGGAAATACTTTTCCGGATTTTACTGCCGATAGTTGGGTATAGGGATAGGTTTTGCAAAAGAGTTCCATATCTTCTTCCCGAATAAAAATATAGTCGGGGTCTTCCTGAAAAAGATGTTCGCGGCTGATATTCCACGTAGTCAAATCTTTCCCAACATTTTCGCCACCGGCGAGTGAAATAATATCGTGAATGAACGAATTGCCGGGTGCCGTAAAGTCTCCCGTTTTTCCAAATCCGACGACATAATAGACTGATTTTAAATTTGAGACTGTTCTGTTTTTTAAAGATTTTATTTTTGCCTGATA
>CAYYHC010000142.1:0-6078 GCA_964471715.1 uncultured Lentimicrobiaceae bacterium
TGTGCTGGTTGAAAAATTCGGCATAGGAACCATTTCCAATATAGATGAAGATATGAAGAATTGGGGCTGCATTTAGCCCCAATTCTTCATATCTAAAAGTTGATTACTATTTTATTTCGCCATTCTACACAATTAAAAAAAAGTGTATTTTTGCCGCAATTTCTTAAAGAAGAACTATATTTTTGAATTATGCAGCAAAATAAAAATTACACGTTTAGCCTTTTCATTATTGGAACACTTTTTTTTGTCTTTGGATTCGTTACCTGGTTAAACAATATCCTGATTCCATTTTTCAAAACTACCTGTGAATTAACCAATTTCCAATCTTCTTTCGTCCCTTTTGCCTTCTACATTTCATATTTTGTAATGGCAATCCCCTCTTCTTTTATTATTAAAAAAACGGGATTCGGTAACGGAATGATTTTGGGACTGATTATTATGGCTATCGGCTCCATATTATTTGTACCGGCGGCAATGAACCGCAGCTTCGCCTTCTTCTTGGTCGGATTGTTTGTACAAGGCTTGGGGTTATCCATTTTACAGACTGCTTCCAATCCTTACGCCACCATCTTAGGTCCGATAGAAACCGCTGCGCGCCGAATCAGCATAATGGGAATATGCAATAAAGTGGCAGGAATGATTGGTATTTTTGCGCTCTATTCTGCCCTATTCTCCGATGCGGAATTGGAAATTCAATTGTTGAAAACAATGGCAGCCGGTCCTCAAAAGGACTACTTGCTGCAAGTACTTTCCAACCAAATTATTTTACCGTATATTATTATTACCGGTTTGCTGATATTGCTGGTTGTGTTCCTGAAAATAGCCAAATTGCCGGAGGTGAAAGAAGAATCCGATGATGCCCCCAAAACGCATCGTTCCATCTTCTCCTATCCCTATTTATGGTTGGGTACTTTCGCCATTTTCTTCTATGTTGGAGCAGAAGTAATTGCCATCGACTATTTGGTTCGTTATGGTGATTATTGGAATATGCCGATGGTCGTTTCAAAGAATTTTGGTATTTATGCGTTAATCGCACTTGTAGTGGGTTACCTCATCGGTATTTTAACGACACCGCGTTTAATCTCTCAACGTCAAGCACTTATCTTGCATTTGTGTTTAGCAATGGTATTGGTCGTTGTGGCTCTCAACACCAGCGGAATGATGTCGGTGGCTTGTATTATTATGCTTAGTTTCACGCACGCGATTATGTGGCCCACCATCTGGCCTCTTTCCATTCACGACCTTGGCAAAAATACAAAATTAGGCTCTGCTTTATTGGTGATGGCAATTGCCGGTGGAGCTGTTTTGCCGCTGATTTACGGAAAGTTGGCAGATGTCTATAATATGCAAATCGCTTACTCAATTTTGTTTATTTCATACATATACATTCTCTATTTTGCTATTCACGGCTACAAAATCGAAACACGAGACAATAAAATTATAACCACAAAAAAATAGAATTATGAAGAAAGTTATTTTCACCGAAGACGCCCCAAAAGCTATCGGGCCTTATAGCCAGGCTATTGAAGTAAATGGAACCTTATACATTTCCGGTCAAATTCCGGTGAACCCCGCTACCGGTCTTGTTTCTGCAACTATTGAAGAACAAACGGAGCAGGTTATGCAAAATATTGGCGCAATCTTGAAAGCGGCCGGCTATACTTTTGAGGATGTGGTTAAATCCACTTGCCTGTTGAGCGATATGGCAGATTTTAAGGCAATGAATCAAGTTTATGCAAAATATTATCCGGCCAATGCACCGGCAAGAGCTGCTTTTGCTGTCAAAGGTCTTCCAATGAATGTATTGGTAGAAATAGAAACCGTTGCTGTAAAATAGTTCTAATAGATTGTTTTACAGTTTGTTAGTATAGTATTGGAATGAAAATAGGAGTTTTATCGGATACGCATGGTTATTTACACCCTGATAGTTTCAAATTTTTTGAAAAATGTGATGAAATTTGGCATGCAGGGGACATTGGAAATTTGGATATTATAGATGAACTTCAATGTATTGCTCCCGTGCGTGCGGTTTATGGTAATTGTGATGATTGGAATGTGCGCGAAAAGTGTCCCGAATCGTTGGTTTTTGAATGCGAAAAACATAAAATCGCGCTAATGCACATTGTGGGGAATGGCAATTATTATCAAGAAAAAGCACTGCAAATAATTCAAAATGAACATCCTACAATTTTTATTGCCGGTCATTCCCATATACTCAAAGTCATGCACGATACGAATCATCAATTGCTCTTTATGAATCCCGGAGCGGCAGGACGCTACGGACAACATATCCGATTGACTTTCTTGCGTTTTGAAATTGTTGGAAATGAAGTGAAGAACCTTGAGATTTATGATGAACCAAAATAGTTTATCTGGCCTATTGATGATGAACTATATTTTATAAAACAAAATTTAATAATGATGAAAAGAATTATATTGTTATCTATTATTTTGATTAATAGTGTTTTATGTTTTTCTAATGAATCTGTTTTTGTAGATACAAACGCTCGAAAAGATGAAATTACCAAAGATAAAAAACCACATCATCAATACGAATATTCAGGGGAAAGTCGTAGAGTAACATTGGGTGTTGCATTTGGAATGGGAATGGATTGGTTGAATCCGCAAGTCGATGAGTTAGAAAGAAATGGTTCTGTTTTTGGAATGAAATATGGAATTCCTATAGATGTAAATTTTACAAGTACTGATAATTACTATTTTACAACGGGTATTTTCTTTAATCATTCCGGTGGAAAATTAAAATTTAAAACCGCTTTTAACGACGGAAAAGATACCCTTCCTACCGAGCGTAAATTTCAATCTATTTATCTTACTATTCCCACCGGCATCAAATTAAAAACGCCAAGTATGAAAAATTTTGTTATAGCCACCAATTTTGGGTTATATCATAGTTTTCGTTTGAGTGGTAAGGCATCTGACAAATTTACGCAAAATAATGAGCCTCAAGAACAGAAAAAACACGATTACACGAGAGAAACTTCACTTTTCAGAGAGGCGGCATATATCGGATTAGGAGTCGAATATATTATTAAAGATGATTTTAGGACTTATCTCTATATCATTTATGCTCATACATTTACCAATTATTTTAACCCGAAATACAGCCACAATCTTGTTACCGGTGATAAGGATAAAGCCGCATTGGGGAATTTGGAATTTCAACTAGGGATCTCATTTTAATTGTCGTTTATGAAAATTATTTGCATAGGTCGCAACTATTTACCGCATATTCAAGAATTAGGACATGAAATTCCCACGGTGCCCGTCTTTTTTATGAAACCGGAAACTTCATTAATCGTCCGTAACCGTCCTTTCTTTTTACCCGATTTTTCCAATCAAGTGGAGTACGAAGTTGAGTTATTGGTGAGAATCAACAAGGTGGGAAAATGTATTCAGGAAAAATTTGCACATACCTATTATGATGAAATCGGTTTGGGAATTGATTTTACGGCAAGGGATTTGCAAAAAAGTTGCACAGTCAATGGAAATCCGTGGGAAATTGCCAAGAGTTTCGATGGCTCGGCAGTGATAAGCGAATTTGTTGATAAACAAAAGTTTAACGATATTCAAAATATCAATTTCCGGTTGGATTTGAATGGTCAGACGGTGCAAACCGGCAATAGTAGTGAAATGATTTTTTCGATTGATAAGATTATTGCATACATATCACAATTCGTTACTTTGAAAATCGGGGATATTATTTTTACAGGCACCCCCAAAGGTGTTGGCAAAGTAGCCATCAACGACCGCTTGGAAGGTTTTATTGAAGATGCTAAGATGTTGAATTTTACAATAAAATAAAATGCCCCATTTATAAAAATAGGGCATTCCCGATATTGATTTCGATAATGATTTTTCGTACTAATTCACCTTTTTACAAAAAATGTTTTTGAGGTGGCTTCTATACGCAAACAGATGAAAAATGGTTAGAAGTAATACTCCAATGCTAAAATCGATGTAATAAATGATTAAATCATTATAATTGGCAATGGTATGGTGTTTATCAATGATTAATGATGATAATCCTATAATGCTCAATATTAGTAAGGTAACAACAAAAACAATGTTCCACACTTTGCGATGGGTGTTCTTTTTACGTACATCACATTGCGATAGCATAAAAGTGATGGCATAAAGAAGAACATAAGCGATGAAACATACGCATAGCATCGGAAAACTCAAGTTGAATGCAAATGCTGCAGCTTCTTCTTTCATATTCTGATTATTGGCAGGCGACGAGATCTTTTCATCAATTGTGCTTTTTTTGAGCGTATCAATAATAGAATCATTTTTTTGGATTGGAGCAATTTCCTTTGATTGAGGCGTTTCAGTTTGATTATTCTTTTTCGCAAGACTATCCTTAATGTGATTGGATAGTTGACTAAAGTCACAAAATCCGTCCTGATTATTATCGGTAAACCTGCCGCACAACCCTTGGCAATCTACTTGTCCGCACGATTGTGCTTGTAAATAGCATGGTAAAACGCACAATAGGAAAGAAAGGAATAGGATAATTAATTTCTTCATTTTTTATTTTTTCAATTGTTCATCTAAAAATCTAAAAAACTCTCTTTGCCAAAGAATGGCATTTTGTGGACTGCTTACAAAGTGTGTCTCTTCAGGGAAGAAGAGGAATCTGCTGGGAATACCTTTCATCTGAGCAGCATCAAAAGCCTGCATTCCTTCAGTATAAGGAATTCTAAAGTCGTTGCCGCCGTGAATAACCAAGATAGGAGTGTCCCAGTTACCAACAAATTTGTGCGGAGAGAAACTGTAACTTTTGGGTGTATTTTTTTGCCAATAAGCTCCTTCGATGTCGTGATTGGCGAAAAACAATTCCTCGGTTGTGCCATACCAACTTTCAAAGTTAAACATACCGCAGTGAGCGATGAAAGCTTTAAAACGTTTGTGATGATTGCCCGCAAGCCAATAAACCGAATAGCCGCCGTAACTTGCACCAACAGCACCCAATCTGTCTTTATCCACGTACGGTTCTTTTGCCATTTCATCTATGGCAGTTAAATAATCCTTCATGTTCTGTCCGCCGTAATCACGACTGATTTGGTCATTCCATTCGCTGCCAAAACCGGGCAAACCTCTTCTGTTAGGAGCTACAACAATATAGTCGTGTGCCGACATCATTTTAAAACACCAGCGGTAAGAAAAGAATTGGCTGACAGACTGTTGCGGTCCTCCTTGACAATAAAGCAAAGTGGGATATTTCTTGTTGGGGTCAAAATTAGGAGGTAAAATGATCCACGTAAGCATCTTTTTACCATCGGTGGTCGTAATCCAACGTTTTTGAGTTTCACCCATATTAATTTTATCCAATATGTTTTTATTGGTAAAAGTCAATTGCTTTTCGGCTTTTGTCGATAAGTCAACGGCAAAAATTTCCGCCGGAAGAGAGTGCGTGGTCTTGATTGCAATGAGTTGATTACCGGCTAATAAAAGAGAATTATAGTCGTGATCACCCTCAGTCAATTGTTCAATGGTTTTATTGGCAATGGTCAGCGCATACATTTGGTAGGTAGCTTCTTTACAACTTAAGAAATAGACTTTATCACTTGTTTTATTCCAGACAAAGCTTTCGGCACTTTGGTCAAATTGCAGGCTGTAATCTTCTGTAGTGCCGGTTTTAAAATTGTGAATCATCAATCTTTTTTTGTCTGATTCAAATCCCGGAGTTTTCATACTCCACCAAACAATTTGAGAACCATCGGGAGAAAAGACGGGATCCATATCATAACCTTGATTGTCTTCCGTTAAGTTGGTGGTTTGTTGCGTTGTCAGGTCATAAATAAAAACATCGGTGTTGGTGCTGACTGCAAAATCCTTACCCGAGGCACGTTTGCAGCAGTATGCAATTTTCTTGCTATCCGGACTCCATACAATTTCTTCCATTCCGCCGCTGCTGGGTACGGGCGAGTTGAATTTTTCACCTTTCAACAATTCGGTCGCTTGGTCGGGTTGAGCGTAGGACGCAATAAACGGATGACTGTAAGTGCCGTCTGCCCAATGATCCCAATGTCTGTACATTAAGTCATCGTAAATCAT
>CAYYHC010000143.1:0-5997 GCA_964471715.1 uncultured Lentimicrobiaceae bacterium
CGACCACTCCGTTGGCGAGTTTTACTCGGTGGCAGTGACTAATAATTTACAGCAAGCCGACACAGGAACTAAAATGATACATATTGGCAAAAATACTCGCAGTCTGATAGTTAGCAAGGGAATTTCTGCCGGTAAAAGCCAAAACAGCTACCGCGGATTGGTGAAAATCAACAAAGGCGCCACTCATTCCCGCAACTTTTCACAATGCGACTCTCTGTTGATGGGCGACCAATGCGGCGCTCACACTTGGCCCTATATTGATTGTCATAATAATTCATCGACTTTGGAACACGAAGCCTCTACCGGCAAAATTTCAGAAGAACAACTTTTCTACTGCCAACAACGCGGCATTAGCAAAGAAAAGGCGGTAAGTTTGATTGTGAACGGCTATGCAAAAGGAGTACTTGAAAAATTACCACTCGAATTTGCGGCTGAAGCGCAAGAATTATTAAGCATCAGTTTAAAAAACAGTATAGGTTAAGATATTGAAAATTAAATAAATACACACAATGCACTTTGGAGATACCACTATTGATTCTATTGTCCTGCACGCAGTAGGCAACAAACAACTTGACGAACCCTTGAACTTATCGCACGAATTACTCAATGTGAGCGATGAAGTCAAAGAAATGCTTAAAACCTACTTTCTTTATCCTTTTAAAACGACGGAATATTTTCAGTTTTTTGATGAAAATGGACTGGAATTGAATCAAGTTTACCAAGCTGCAGAATCTATTTTTGAGAATAACGAATCCATCATAGAATCCTCACTTTTGTTGGCGCAACATCTTTACCAACAATGCAATCACCCTAAAATTAAGAGCGGCGAGTTTTACGTGGTCTATTTCAAAGATTGTGTTTTGGAAGATGAGGTTTTAGATGCCATTGGTCTGTTTAAAGCGGAAACGAAAGATACTTTTTTGAAAGTACATCAAGAAAACGACAAATTTGTGGTTGAAAGTGACTATGGTTTCGGGCTAAACAAGTTAGACAAGGGATGTCTGATTTTCAACACCGAAAAAGAGCAAGGATATGTAGTCGCAGTGGTGGATAATACCAACAAAGGTGCCGAAGCGCAATATTGGATCGACAATTTCTTGCACGTGCGACAACGCAAAGACGAATTTTATAACACTCAAAATGTGCTTTCTATGTGCAAAAGTTTCGTCGTTGAGCGTTTCCCTGATCAATTTGATGCTTCTAAAGCCGACCAAGTGGAATTACTCAATAAATCGGTGGCTTTTTTCAAAAGTAACGAAACTTTTGAGTTAGATGATTTTAAACAAGAGGTTATCGCACAACCTGAAGTAATTGAGAGCTTCAATGACTACAAAGAACAATATGAACAAGAACACGATATTATTGTCCCACAATCGTTTAATATTTCCGAAAGCGCGATGAAAAAGCAATCCCGCAATTTCAAAAGTGTCATTAAATTGGATAAAAATTTCCATATTTACGTGCATGGTGACAATAAATTGATCAAAAAAGGGGTGGACGAAGCCACCGGGATGAATTACTATCAACTATTCTTTACGGACGAGTTTTAACGTACATTTATTGTTGAGTTTTTGCTACTAATAACTCGATTTCTTGCCATTGACTTTTTGTTGAATATTTCAGACAAATAGCTGTGCAAGTTTATCAAAATTATATAGAATAGTTGTTTATTAATAAAAATAAAAGTGTAAATTTGCCGCTTGTTACATATAATAAAAATTAATACATTTATGAGAAAAGTAAAATTAATTCTATTTTTATCTATTTTATTCATTATCAATGGGTTGTATTCCCAAGAATACACCATTGTTGAGAGCAATTTCAATGGAGTAAAAGTACATTTTTCAATTAACAACCTTACATCTGAAAATGTAATGACCGAGCAAGGTGCTTTCAGTCGTATTTCTTTGCCCGAAAGTCACGTTTCGTCCGAAGTTGGAAATCCGCAATTACCGGTTATCGTTAAGTTGTTGGAAATTCCTTTGTGCGACAATATTCATTATGATGTTACCTACGACTATAACGAGTATTCTGCTTCCGAATTGGGCATTGCACATCCTCTATTCCCGGCACAACCCTCTTATTCAAAGTCATCTACGGGCGATATTTCTTTAATTAAAAATGAAAATGTTTATCGTGATAATGCTTTTTATGGAAGAGAATTAGTGCAAATAGAAAAATCAGGTGTTCTTCGTAATATGAATGTTGCCACAATGTATATTTCTCCTGTAAAATATAATCCTGTTACTGACAGATATGGCGTTTATGACAATATTCTCGTTACTATTTCTTATGAAAATGCGGATATTCCGGCTACTTATGAAATGAAAACGCTTCATGGAAACGGTGTTTTCAATGGATTGCAATCGCAAGTGATTAATCCCATTCAGCCGATGCAACGCGAAATTGTGAATGTTGCTCCCATTAAATATTTAATTGTTTCGCACAGCTCTTTCCGTGGACAGTTGGATGGATTGGTAAATTGGAAAAAACGAAAAGGTTATTTGGTTGAAGAAGCTTATACCGATGATGCTGCGGTGGGTACTACCACAACATCAATTGCCAATTTTATTAAATCACATTACACCAATGCTACTCCCGATAATCCGGCACCTACTTACGTGCTGTTAGTAGGCGATGTGGCACAAATTCCTGCTTTTCAGGGTGTCTCAGAATCAGGTCATGTGACCGATTTATATTATTTTACGTGGACAACCGGAGATAATTTGCCGGATTGCTATTATGGAAGATTCTCTGCACAAAATGTCAGTCAATTGACTCCGCAAATTGAAAAAACGTTGCAATACGAACAATACACGATGCCTGATCCTACCTATTTGGATAAAGCGGTGTTGGTGGCCGGCTCCGATGCCTCTTGGTCGCCTACTCACGCAAACGGACAGATGAATTATTTAAGTCAGAATTATGTTACGACGGCTTACGGTTTTTCCACCATTCATTTACATTTGTATAATTCTTCCAATCAGGCGGCTACCATTCGTGCCGAGATTGGCGAGGGTGTCGGTTATGCCAACTACACTGCCCATTGCGGTAGCGACGGCTGGAGCGACCCGAGTTTCTCTACTTCTGATATCCCGGCAATGAATAATGTTGATAAATATGGTTTAATTGTAGGAAATTGCTGTTTATCCAATAAATTTGATGATAGTGAATGTTTCGGCGAAGCCATGTTGCGTACGCCCAATAAAGGGGCAGTCGGCTACATTGGTGGCTCTAACAGCACCTATTGGGATGAAGATTTTTACTGGAGCGTGGGCGTGCGTCCTTCTATTACCGCCACCAATACATACGATGCCAGCCACTTGGGCGCTTACGATAAATTGTTCCACACCCATGGCGAGAATTACAGTGATTGGTTCACTTCTAACGGTTCCATGATGGTGGGCGGAAATTTATCCGTTGAGTCTTCCACCTCCTCACGCAAATTATACTATTGGGAAATCTATCACTTAATGGGTGACCCTTCCGTTTCCGCTTGGTTAACACAAGCCGAACCCATGACAGTCGTGGCAGATGCTGCTTTAATGTCAGGAGCTACTTCTTTAAACGTTCAAGCCGTTCCCCACGCTTACGTTGCTTTGACGCACAATTTGGAATTGATAGGTGCCGCTTTTGCTGATGAAGACGGTTTCGCTACTTTGCAATTTGCAGCTTTACAACCCGCTGCAGATTATGAATTAACCGCTTCTGCCCAAAATTATCAAACCTATTTTACCACTATTCCCGTTATCGTTCCGGATGGTGCTTACGTGGCTGCTGTCAATCCACAATTATCCGCCAACAATGAACCTAACTATGGGGCAAACATTAATTGGGATGTCACTTTGAAAAATTTGGGTGTCGCCGGTGCTACCAATGTTTCTGCCGTCATTTCTACAGATTCTCCATACTTGACCATTGTGAACGATTCCGTTTACATTGGAAACATGGCTGTTGATGCAGAACAAACACTGACACAAGCTTTTTCGGCTCAAATTAATCACCTGATTGAAGATGGAGCTACGGCTCGTCAAACCATTACCGTACATTTTGATGGCGATCAAACCTCGACAATTCAGTTCAACACGATATTAAGAGCCCCGAAATTTAAAAATGTAATTGTAAATTATGTTGAAAATCAAGGTGATAATGATGGAAGCATTGCCCCGGGCGAAAGTTGCAATATTCAAATTACTACTCAAAATTATGGTCATGCCGATGCCTTAACCGTCTATTCAACACTTTCTACTGCTTACGAAGGAGTAACCATTCAAAATGATGATCAAAATATTGGTAACATCACCGCTCAAGGTACAGCTCAAACCACCTTCACGGTGGCGGTTGATGCAAATGTTCCCGACCCGTTTATTATCCCGTTTATTCATCACATCTATGCCGGACAATATGTTTATACTGATACTTTATATCTTTTTGTCGGAAAGGCAATTGAAGATTTTGAAACAGGTGATTTCTCCAAATTTGATTGGAACAACGGTTCAAATCCTTGGAGCATTATCAGCAGTGGCGTGTATGAAGGAAGCTATGCCGCTATGTCAAAAAGCGGATTGAGTTATGGTCAGACATCAACACTCCAAATTACCATTAATGCCGCCGCCAATGACAGCATATCTTACTATCGTAAAGTTACTTCCGATGGTTATGGCTTCGACTATTTTACTTTCTACATTGATAATCAAGAGATAGAAAAAATAGATGCAACCTCTCCTTGGACCAAAGCTTCATTCCCGATTAATGCGGGAAGTCATACCTTAAAATTTGAATTTTATCGTGGTGCTTATTGGGGAAACGGTACATCTGCCGCCATCGACTACATTAAATTCCCAATGTCGGGCGATATGGCTCCTTTTGCCATTACTGAAAATGAAAACAACTTGGTAAAACTATTCCCGAATCCGGCTACCGATAACGTTACAATCTCATTCTCCAACCAAAATCAAAAACCTTATCAGTTAGGAGTTTTTGATATGAATGGTAAATTGTTGATTTCTAAACAAATATCATTAACGGACGGACAATATATTCTAAATACTTCTTATCTTTCAACGGGATTATACGTTATCTCTTTGTTTAATGAAACTGACATTTATACCACAAAATTAATAGTAAAATAATAGTAAAAAATGAAACGAATATTATCTACCTTTGCCGTATTGTTGGTCTGCCTGACTGCATTTGCGCAAAATTATTCCCCTAAATTTTTAGATGGTCATTTATATTTAAAATTTAAAGACAATTACCCGATTAATTACGTGGTTAATGCGGACAAAACTGTTGATGTATCTTATTTTAAGGATTATCAACACTTATTTGAACAATATGGTGTCAGTTTAATTACTCGTCCTTTGGATGCTTTTCAGGATCCTAAGTTATTGCGTACTATTGAATTGACATTCAGTCATATTGATGAAATTGAGGCTTTCATTAAAGAATTGCAAGCCTTCCCCGAAATTGAATATGCCGAAAAAATTCCATTGATGTTTCCCTATTTTGTGCCTAATGATCCTTATTATGGAACAGTGGGAGGTTACAATTACAAATGGCATTTGGATATGGTAAATGCCGCCGCCGCTTGGGATTTACAACAAGGCGAGACTTCCGTAAAAGTGGCTATCGTGGATAATGCGATTTGGGGTGCTCATCCCGATTTGCAAATCAGTTCAGCTAATTTGTGTACGTTTACCGCAAATAACAGCTATACTACCGGAAGCGCATCACCTCCATCCGATGTTGCACAAAACGCCGGATGTACACAAGAAGATATTTTCACTAACGGGACTTGCGATGCCTATAGTTGGTCGCATGGTACTCATTGCGCCGGTTTGGCGGGAGCCATTAATAACAATAATACCGGTGTCGCTTCTTTAGGTGGCGGGGTTACGCTGATGGGCGTTCGTACTTCCGAAACAATGGAATATTTGAGTTTTACCGATGCCGGTGTGAATTGGGCTGCCAACAACGGTGCACGCGTCATCAGCA
>CAYYHC010000144.1:0-5978 GCA_964471715.1 uncultured Lentimicrobiaceae bacterium
ATATTTGGGAAAAGTATGGCTGCAGATGCAGCAGAGCATTTGCGATGGCTTGGAACACGAAAGCACGTTGCCGGGGGTGTTGCAGCTGCCGAGAAAAGCTTCAACCATGTTTTCGCGTGTTAAGGGCTTAAATGCTTCATTGCAAAACAGATACCTTTCATCGGTGTTTGCGTTTGCGGTAGCCGAAGAAAATGCAAGTGGTCAGGTAATTGTAACTGCACCCACTTGTGGTTCCAGTGGCGTTTTGCCGGCAGTGTTATATACTTATTATCAGTTGTATGAAAAAAATGACAAGAAAATTTTGCATGCATTGGCTACGGCAGGATTAATCGGCAACTTGATTAAGTATAATGCTTCCATCAGCGGTGCGGAGGTGGGCTGCCAGGGCGAAGTGGGGGCGGCTTGTGCGATGGCAGCCGGTGCTTTTTGTCAATTGATGGGCGGCTCCGCATACCAAGTGGAATATGCTGCCGAAATGGGTTTGGAACATCATCTGGGACTTACTTGCGATCCCGTTTGCGGTTTGGTGCAAGTGCCTTGCATCGAACGAAACGCTTTTGCTGCCGTTCGTGCCATCGATGCTGCCATTTTTGCCCTTATTTCCGACGGAAAACATCTGATCAGTTTCGACAGGGTAGTGCGCGTGATGAAAGCTACCGGTCACGATTTGCCATCTCTCTATAAAGAAACCTCTTTGGGAGGCTTGGCAAAGTAAGGCGTAAGTTTCCTTGAAAATCAAATGCTTTTTCTGATTTTAGTTTTATGTTTATTTAAACAACATTTTCATGTTATTGTAGAATAATGAAAATCAAATATTTATATAGCTATGGTTTTATAAAATAAAATTTGATGGTAATGAAAAAAAAGCTATCTTTGCAGCTCATTTAAAATAAGTATGTTTTATTGTATTGCATTGTTTTAAAGTGACTTAATGGAAGAGTAAAAGTAAGAAATATAGTTTTATGCCGTTGATATTTCTTGAATGTGTTAGCGGACTTCGCACGCTCCGGAAATATAACGTAAATCAGATAATAAATAGAAGCCCACTTAATTTTATGGAAGAATTAATTTTAAAGATTAAAAACGAAATTATTGAAGTATTAAATTTGGAAGATGTAAAGCCCGAAGATATTGCAGATGACGCACCATTATTTGGCGAGGGGTTGGGACTTGATTCTATTGACGCATTGGAATTGATAGTTTTGTTAGAGAAGAATTATGGAATAAAACTGAATGATCCTACAGAAGGTCGCGAAATTTTTAAGTCTGTAAAAACGATGGCAGAATATATTGAAAAAAATAGAACAAAATAATATGCCTGCAAGCATTTTTGTAACAGGTAGTGGCATTATTACAGGAATAGGAAACGGAAAGGAAAATACCTTAGAGTCATTGAAAAAAGGTATCTCCGGCGTATCCTTTATTAAGTATTTAAAGAATACACAACATACAAATATTCCTGTTTGTGAAGTGAAAATGACCGACGAGGAAATGAAGAATCTTCTTCATATTCCTAAAGATACAATTATGGCAAGAACCGCTTTGATGGGAATTATTGCCATGAATGAAGCTATCAAAGAAGCTAAATTTTCAGAGATGAAACCCAAAAGAATCGCTTTTATTTCCGGTACTACCGTTGGCGGAATGGAAAAAAGCGAACAATTCTACATGGATTTTATGGATTCGGAAAATAATGATAGCAATGAATATATTGGAACTCACGATTGTGCTACGTGTACAAATATGATTGCTGATTATTATGGTGATTTTGACTTGGTTACGACCATTTCTACTGCATGCTCATCTGCGGCAAATGCCATTATTTTAGGCGCGGAACTGATTAAAACGGGACGTGTTGATGCTGCCGTTGTAGGTGGCGCCGAATGTATTACAAAGTATCATCTTAATGGTTTTAATACATTGAAAATTTTGGATAACGAAATGTGCAAACCCTTTGATCAAAATCGTGCGGGACTCAACTTGGGCGAAGGTGCTGCCTATTTGGTTCTGGAATCGGAAGAATCGGTTAAGAAAAGAAATGCCGACGTTTTGTGCTGCCTATCAGGCTATGCAAATACCTGCGATGCATATCATCAAACCGCCTCTTCCCCCGATGGTGAAGGTGCTTTTTTAGCGATGAAAAAATCAATAGAGAATGCCAATTTAACTCCTGAAGATATTGACTACATCAATGCGCATGGTACCGGAACCCTCAATAACGATACCAGCGAAGGGACTGCCATTATGCGCATTTTTGGCGATCATATTCCTCCCGTTTCCTCCACTAAATCTTTTACCGGACATACTACAAGTGCTGCCGGCAGCGTCGAGGCCGTCATCTCAATCCTCGCTTTGCTGAATAATTTTATTCCTCAAAATCTGAATTTTACAACTCAAATTGATACACTTTCATTCAGCCCTGTTACACAAAATATAACAGACAGAATATTACATAATGTTTTGTCAAACTCCTTCGGCTTTGGGGGAAATGATTCTGCATGTATTTTTTCAAAAATCAATAGCCAACAATGAGCGTATATATTCAAGCTGCTGAACAAATCTCAATTCAAGAACCATTATGTCATAATTGGTTGAATAATCCAATTTACTACTCCGAGAATTTCGTAAAAGCGATTGACCCTAATTATAAAGATCTCATATCTTCTACGATTTCCCGCAGAACAGGTCGGTTGCTGAAACGAGCTTTGGCTACTTCTTTTTCTGTAATTCAACAAGCCGGAGTGACAATTCCTGATGCTATCATCACCGGAACAGGTTTGGGATGTATCGAAAATACGGGGATTTTTTTGCTGAGAATGGTGCAAGAAGGAGAACAATTTTTACAGCCGACCTACTTCATGCAATCTACTCATAATACGATCAGTTCCCAAATCGCTGTCAGCATGAATGCTCACGGCTATAACAATACCTATTCTCATGGCGGAATTTCGTTCGAAAGCTGCTTGTTAGATGCTTTTATGCAATTTGATTTGAACCTGATTCATAATGCGTTAATTGGTTCTCACGACGAAATGGTGGCACAATATTTCTCCTTGATGAATAAAATAAATACTTGGAAAGAAGGCATCATTAATACCGAAATTTTGCGAAAAGCAGATTCACCCGGTACTGTTTCCGGAGAATCATCAACCAGCTTCCTGCTCGAAAATACAAAAAAAGATTCTTCTTTGTGCGAAGTCAAAGGAATAGAAATACTCTTTAAACCTACTTTTGAACGGCTACAAGATACTTTGGAACGGATGCTGTCTCAAAACCGGTTATCTTTGCAAAATATTGACGCTGTCGTACTTGGAATGAATGGCGATGAACAAAACGATCAAGCTTATCGCAGTGTATCTGAATTTTTATTCCCTCATTTGCCTCAGTTGTGGTTTAAACATCTGTTCGGAGAATCTTTCTCGTCTTCCGCTTTGGGATGCTACGTTGCTGCCGTATGCTTGAAACACAATATCATCCCATCACATTTGTATTACAATGATTTAAAAGCCAATCATATTAATAATATCTTAATCTATAATAATTTTAAGAACATTAATCACTCATTCATATTACTTTCTTCATGTTGAAAATAATATGATTTTTCTGACGCTTTCGGTCTCTCTTCCCTGGTTTTATTGTATATGATTAAAAATCAACTTGTTATAGTTTATAGAAATAAATATCATCAATTATAAATCATCAACAATGAAATATTTAAAAGTTTTTTTGATTCTTGTCTTTTTCACTTGTAGTGCGTTTGCCCAAAGCACATATCGTTTAGCAACCGAACAAGAAAAAACATCTTTTAATGCCAAATTAGCAAAATCGATGCCCTCTTTTACTACAATGACTTGCTCGTTTTCACAAAGCAAAATGATTTCTGCGCTTGGTGAAACGGTACAATCCGAGGGATGCGTCTATTTTAAAAAACAAGATCGTTTGTGCTGGCAATATCTCAAACCTTATGCTTATAAATTTGTCATCAATGGTGACAAAATCAAGATAGAAAACGGCAAAAATGTAACGATTACCGAAATTACAGCCAATAAAAAATTTGCGGCCATCAAAAAAACAATGATGGCTGTAATGAACGGCAAAAGTAGTCAGTTAACAGATTTTAATCAATCTGTTTCTGTTAATGATAAATACATTCTTATTTCATTAACTCCTAAAACCAAAGAAATGATGAATTTGATGAGTGGAGTAAAACTCTATTTTGAAAAAAATCGTGCCATTATCGACAAAATTCAGTTTGTAGAGAAATCTGGTGACACTACCACCATACAATTAAAGAATAAGCAAGTTAATGTGCCTATCAAAGATGAAGTATTTACTCTCTAATACGATTTTTTTTCTGCTTTTAATATTTTCTGTTTCAGGTCAAAATGGACATAATTTTGACAAAATATGGGACGATTCAACCTTCAATCCCACGCAAGTCAATCAATATCGTACTCTCATTCAAACGCCTAAATATAATTTTAGCGGGGTTACCGTTGTTGTTTACAAAGATAGCGTTCTCAAAGGTTCTGTGATGAACGAATTTGGTTTCAAGTCTTTTGATTTTATAATTACCCAACAGTCTTGTCAGCTATTGAATGTCATCACTTTTATTGATAAGCCGTTTATTAAAAAAACAATAGCTTCCGACCTTTTTTTTATGTTTAATATTGATAATGAAAATTATGCAAAAAGAGGTAAATGTGAAATTATTTTTTCTGACAGTACATTGATTATCAAGTATAAAAAGAATCAAAGGCGACCGATCAAAGAGATTATTCGTTATTCAAATTCTGAAATTGTTTATCGCAACAATCAACATTCCCTTATCTATTCATTTCAAAAAATGGATTAACAAGTGGAATTTTCTGCACAATAATTTCGTTTTTTTACATTAGGGTTGACGGTTTTGTTACCACGTTCCGTCAAAAGTGGTCCATATATAATCGCCGGTTTGCCACGCTTTTTCCACCGCACGATTGCATTGTTGGTTCGTATATCGGGTCAGAAATTGTTTTGCTTCGATGGGATTGGTTTTCAGAAGGTTAAGTGCTTCCGTTTCGATTTGAGATTGATTGGAGAAAAATTCCTGTTGCATGGGATTCCAAGCGGCATCAACCACGTGGCGCATATCGCCCCACCGTTGAGAGGCAATCGTCCCTAACCGATTGAAAGCCCACCACGCAGCCTCTCTGCTAAAGCCCGTCACACGTCCGCACGTTTTATAGGTTGAGGGCAAGTCGCTGACAGAAGCATAAATAGGAACGTAAACCGACGAGGCTAGGTTATCTAAAGCAAACCAACAGAGCGCGCCAACTTCATCGGGTAGCCAACTCCGACATTGCAAAATGGTGGCGTAAACTGTGAAATGCACGGCAATCGCACGCTCACCCCGCGAATGCCATCCGCCATTGACCTTGTGCAACTTCAATTCGTCCGTTTTCATAAACGGATTAGCCAAAGGTGAAATCACCGTTTTTCCGTCTTTGTCGGTAACGGTAATATTCTTCCGCATGTCAAATTCCGTACCTTCGTAGTAATCTTTGAAAATACGAACCATATCCTCTAAGCTGACCAATGAATCCGGTTTCACGGAAAAAGGGTAGTTCTCGGCATTGGGATCTAATTTCAGAGACGGAGCCAATAGGTCAAAAACGCGCCATTCTCTTCTCCTACATGCCAACATTGTCCGACTTTCCGGAGCGTATGCATAAGCAAATCTGAACGTTTCCGTTTTCTTGTCGTACCATCCGTTCTCCTCTGCCACTTGATAAACATTGTCAGATGCCATGAAATAGTCTTTGTTTTTTAAATCCATTTCACGAATGGTGGAGGCATTGGCGTTGACGGCAATCTGGTCGTCGGGCACGCGCTGAGCTGCCCAAACCGCTCCGATTTTCCCTTTTCCCGGTCCTACAATTTCCAAATGCCAGACTTCGTTTTTGTCGGCAATGGTCAAACACTCGCCGCCATCGTTC
>CAYYHC010000145.1:0-5947 GCA_964471715.1 uncultured Lentimicrobiaceae bacterium
AAACATAGCCCGTATTCCACTTCGACGGGTATACGGGCTATGTTTTCAAACAGATATTCGGCTACCAACCCTGCGTGGTAGGAAGTTCCGCAAGCCACGATGATGAATCTGCGAGCGTTCATCATTTTCGTTTCATATTCAATAATGACCCAATGAAACAACGTCTTTTTGAACATTTAGCCTGCCGCGCATGCTGTCGCGAATGGCTTTCGGTTGTTCAAAAATCTCTTTCAGCATATAATGTTCAAAGCCGTCCTTTTCTAATTGTTCCAAGTTCATCTCCAATTTCTGCCAATAAGGGCGTTTTTTGGCATTGTCATTGATATTTCTGATAACCAATTTCTTTTGTGGTGCCACCACTGCCACGTCTCCATCTTCCAAATGGACTACTTTTTTAGTATATTCAACGATGGGTGCGCCGTCAGAGCCGACATAATACTCATTATCACCGATCCCAATCAGGAGCGGGCTGCCTTTTTTTGCTAAGATGATTTGCCCCGGATTATCTGCCGACAGAATAGCCAAAGCATAAGTTCCCACCACGCCACCAAGGGCAATGCGTACCGCCTCTTCCAACGGAACCTGTTCCTTAACAAATATATCCTGAATCAAATGAACCAATACTTCGGTATCGGTATCACTTTTAAAATTGTAGCCACGGCTCATCAATTCTTTTTTCAAGACAAGATAATTTTCCACAATACCGTTATGAATGAGGGCGATTTTGCCGTCTTCCGATAGATGAGGGTGTGCGTTGAGAGTGCTGGGTTCGCCGTGGGTAGCCCAACGAGTGTGGCCGATTCCGGCGCATGCGCTCAAATTCTTATTCAAACAGAAAGCATCCAAATCAGCGACTCTTCCGCGACATTTGTATAAAGCGATTTCGTCCCCTTGCGACAATGCCACACCGGCGCTATCGTAGCCTCGGTACTCTAATCGTTTTAGTCCTTTAATCAAAATTGGGTATGCATCTTTGCAACCCGTATATGCTACGATTCCACACATAATCAATTAATTATTTGTAAGTTGTATAATAGACATCCAAACGTAGTCTATCAGAATATGACTCGTCCGTCCCTCTGAATACTAATCGGTTACCACGGATACCTGCTCCGGTAATTACAATATTGATTCCATCATCCGTGATCTCTTTGTTTTTAACAATATTTTGCACATAATTTGTAACACGGAATCTGTATTCATGAGAAGTTTCATCATAAATACCCCCGAAATAATCGGAAGAGGTATAATAGGCATCATCCGGAACATAAGATAGTGTATTATCTTTGTTTACCACTTGTAGTCCCAGATTATAGGGATTAAACAAGTACGCCTCATCTTGCGAAATGTTGGTTATCACCAATTCGGCTTTGTTGATAATTACATTTTTATCTGTAAAATAATCAGGTAGTTGCGGCATATTAATGCGTGTTTTAATGCCACCGGTAGGTTGCAAATACAATTCTTGCGCACCCAATGTTGTTTCGTGATTTAAAACTTGTCGGCGCAGATTGGGTGCCGCAGAGCTATAGTCGTGAGTAAAGAAATTGTATCGCGTGCAGGCTGAACTAATTGGGAATGAATATTTTTTTTGTTCTCCATTCAGGGTATAATAGACTGAAATGCCTGATAGTGATGAAGTTAAGCTGATATAACACATATTTCCGGTTTGAGAAGAATTCGCCAATTGTGCTTTGACGGCTAATCCATAGAAATCGTTTTGGAAAGAGGTCGTGCTGGTTAGGTCGCAATCTTGCAACAAAAAGCGTCCGAAATCATCATTTAAACGAACGCGCATGTGAGCAGCGGAAGTAATGGAATCAATGACGACTGAGGAGGATGGTTTGGGAGAAAGTGAGGCGTTGGAATAGACGAGGTTTCCTCCGGTAATAGAAGGCACATCATTGCTATAATAGGCTGATTGAGATAATGATTCCGATAATTTATACACTTGCAGGCGAAGTGGAGAAAGAGTATCGCCAAAGTAACCGGAATATTGCAAAGTGAGCACTACCGAATCTATGGTTGGTGTATATCCATCAAAAGTGACATTACTGCCGGACAAGATGAATTGCGTACAAAACCCGGCTTCCGTTTTACCGAAAACGGGGTCGTTTACGCTCCCTAACATATTATTAATCAGATTCTTGGTATTGATAGAATCTTCCAAAACAGAATAAGCCGAAAGAGGAATTTGGGTAAATTCAGCATTAAGCAAAGATTCATCTTGAAGATTCAGTCCGATTGTATCAATTTCTTTTTCGCATCCTGCAAAAAGAACTGCTAACAATGAGCAGAAGAGACACAGCAAGTTTTTTTTCATTTTTTTAAAAAGTTATGGGTGCTTTTTCCATCAAATCATCGTAAAATTTATCGTAGTCATCCACATAAGAGTCGGTTTGAGGATGTGTAAAAATAGTTCTCGGATAATTATCCAAACAAGCCAGAACAGATGGTGCAATATTTTCTTGAGCCACCACAACGGCATCAGAAAAATCTACAGCGGTTTGGATAAGGGATTCATAAGTCGGGTTATCAAAATTCTTAATATAAGATTCATTAATTCCTGTTCCTGCCAATTTTTGTGCGAGTTTAGCATCTAAATTTTCGCTAAAACTATCATTATAAATAGAATAGACCAAACGCGTATCTTGAAATAACGGATTATCTTTATAACAAGTTTTGATAAACATCGGCACCAATCCTGCAATCCAACCATGGCAATGAATAATGTCAGGAATCCAGCCTAATTTTCGCACCGTATCCACAACACCTTTCGCAAAAAATATCATTCTTTCGTCATTATCCGGATAAAATTCACCTTTTTCGTTATAATAAATGTGACGACGTTTGAAGAAATCATCACTATCAATAAAGTAAATTTGCATTCTTACAACTTGAAGAGACGCTACTTTGATAATCAGCGGATGATCCGAATTATCAACGATGATATTTTGACCCGATAAACGAATTACTTCATGCAATTGGTTTTTACGTTCATTAATACATCCAAATTTAGGCATGAATGTTCTAATTTCATTTTCCCTTTCTTGAATTCCTTGTGGTAAATATCTACAAATATTTGCAATGTAACTCTCTGGTAGATAAGGATAAATCTCAGGAGCAATGTACAGTATTCTTTTTTTAGCCATAAGTATAAATTTCTGATTGCAAAAATACAAAAAAAATCAATACAAAGTACCTTACTTTATTTTTAATTTTTTATATAATCAGAAAAATATTTTAAAAAGTATCTTTAGTTAACTGCTTTTGCATATTTTTGCAAACTTTCTTCAGAGAAAGACGTTTACTATTTTCAAACTTTAAAAAACTATTTGGTTGATAATGGCACATTCCTATTCATTTTGCGTATCAGATAATGAACTTATTGAGATTAATCGCTCCAAAAGTATATTAATACGCTGTCTAATAGCTAATTATATATACAATAATGCAATTTTAGACATCACAGATACTGATGCTGACGATGTAAAAATTGTTCATCGCTGTTTGCAAGCAATTCGCAGCAACATCGGAAGTACCACACCGATAACCATTGATGTGAAAGATTGCGGTGCTGCTTATCGTTTTCTACTATCAACTTTAGCCATTACCCCGGGAAATTGGTTTCTAACAGGCACTGAGCGATTGCTCCAAAGACCAATCAACCCATTGGTGGAAGCACTTCGTCGCATTCAAGCCGACATTATCCAAACGGGAAGCGGATTTTACATTCAAGGTAAGGCATTGAAAGCCAACAAATTATTTATTGATTGCAGCGAAAGTAGTCAATTTGCAAGTTCGCTGTTGCTCATTGCCGACAAAATCGGAAATCCACACATCAGCATTCCGACTAACACCGCTTCTTCATCATATATTACTATGACAAAGAGCGTTATAAATTCCATTAAAGAAAATAAAATCGAAAATATTGAAGCGGATTGGAGCACGGCGGCTTTTTGGTATGCTTTTCTGTCGTTGTCGGATTTAAAAGAATTGACAATTGAAAATCTGCATCTTCAAAGTGTGCAGGGAGATAGAATTGTGGCTGACTGGTTCCGGAAAATCGGAATAGAATCAACCCAAATCGGGAATAATGTAAAACTCACCAAGTGTATAGTTTCCGCCCCTCAACCATGGCGATTGTCTTTCAAGGATAACCCTGATTTAGCACCTGTTATGGCAGTTACGGCGGCGCTTTTCCCATTTCAACTTACAATGACCGACCTTCATAATCTGAATCACAAAGAATCCCAGCGACTGGATATTTTGGAGCAAACGCTATCATTGTTTACAAAAACAGAAAAAAATTCAGCGTCCTCTTTAACCATTTTCGGAATAAATAATTTCAAAAAAGAGCAAGCCTCCGTTTTAGTTCAGACCCACCATGACCATCGGTTTGTTTTGGCATTTTCGCTGTTGGCGTTGCGTTATCCGATTTTATTATCAGATATTGAATGTGTTAGTAAATCATACCCACAATTCAAAAAATATTTCCGCATCAATTCTCACGTTTAAAAAATATGTGTACTTTTGCGCTCAAATTTTAAGGTATTCTCAAAATGAATGAAGTTGTCTTTTTTACGCTTTTTTTGGTACTCGTAGCGTTCTTACTCTTTTTGGATTTAGGAGTCTTTCATAAAAAAGATCATGTCATCCGCTTCAAAGAAGCTGCAATATGGACATGTGTTTGGATTGGAACCGCCCTTCTCTTTTACGTTTTCATTATGTTTAAGGCCGAATTAATCCACGGAGTGGATGGCATGAACGACTTAGTGCGACTGAATCAGCAGCACGGGCACGATTTAAATTTGGATAACGTCTCTTTCCAAGAAGGATTGCAAATGTATCGCCATGCGATGTCTTTGGAATATATCACCGGTTATTTGATTGAAAAGGCTTTATCCATTGACAATATCTTTGTGATGATTATGCTGTTTATGGCATTCGGTGTTGAAAAAAAATACTATCACAGAGTTCTCTTTTTTGGAATCTTAGGTGCCATCGTATTACGTTTCATCTTTATTTTTAGCGCTTCCGCGCTCATCCAACGCTTTCACTGGATCTTGCTCTTATTCGGCGTAATTTTGGTCTTTACGGGAATTAAAATGTTTTTAAGTAGGAATAAAAAAGAGCAAATCGATGCTGCCAATCATCCTATCGTCAAATTTATGGCAAAGAAAAAACTGTCCACATCTGAATTTCACGGACACGATTTCTTTCACAAAATTGATGGCAAGTGGCTCTGTACGCCGCTTTTTATTGTATTGCTAATCATAGAGTTTTCGGATGTTATCTTCGCTTTTGATTCCATTCCCGCCATTTTCGCCGTCACACAAGACCCGTTTATTGTCTTTTTCTCCAATATCTTTGCCATTTTAGGGCTTCGTTCTCTCTTCTTTATGTTAGAAAGTGTAATGGACAAGTTCTATTATCTCAAAATCGGATTGGCAGTATTGATGGCTTTTATCGGAATAAAAATGATATTACCGTTTGCTTTTGACGGTTTTCATATTGAAACATGGGTTTCACTCATTGTCATATTGGGAATTCTCCTTTTCAGCATCCTAATGTCACTGCTATTTCCCCCCAAAAAGAAAGAAGCAGTTCCCGTTTCTACACAAAACAATTTGAAAGAAGAAGAATAATGCAGGAAAAGAAAAAAATCGCATTGTTAGGTTCTACCGGCTCAATTGGAACACAAACCTTGGAAGTGGTGGAACAATTCCCTGAACTACTTCAAGTAGAAGTACTTGCAGCATACTCCAATGCCGATTTATTGATTAAACAAGCCAAAAAATTTGAGCCCAATATTGTGGTGATCATCAAAGAGGATTTGTACAATTATGTGAAAGAGGCTCTTTGGGATAGTGACATCAAAGTATATGCAGGTATCCAAGCATTGAATGAAGTGGTGGAGATGGATTGTGTGGATATGGTGGTTTCC
>CAYYHC010000146.1:0-5664 GCA_964471715.1 uncultured Lentimicrobiaceae bacterium
GCATTCTTGATGGTTTCCTTGGTCTCTAACGGACTGGTTCCTATCAAAATATTCAATTTTACGGGAACTTTATATTTGTTTAAAATACCGATAGATTCAAGAATTTGTTTTTTGGTAATTTTTTTGTGGATAAATTCCAAAATGTCATCATTAAACGATTCAACGCCCAAATCTACGAATTGACAATTGGAATCTGCCAAAATGCGGGCAATATTTTCGGTAATGGCATCCACCCGCGCCTGACAGCCCCAGCGAATATCATGTTTTTTCAAAGTATCGGCAATAGGCAACAACCGTTTTTCATTCCAAATAAAATTGTCGTCCAAGAAAGCGATTGCTTTGTAGCCTTGAGCAGCGAGCAACTCAATTTCCTGAATTACGTTTTCCACCGAGCGAAAGCCGATGGGTGGTTTACAATGATGGATCGATTTATATTCAATTTCGCGCGCAAAAGTAAGAGAACTTGGCACACAATAAATGCAGCAATAAGGACAATTACGAGATGTAACCATCGCTGTATAAGGCATTTGTTTCAATTTCGGATTAGAAAACGGGAAATGCGCAATAAAATGACGCGCAGGGAAAGGCAATGCATCCAAATCCTGAATCAGCTCACGGCTTGGATTATGAAAAACAGCATTATTTCGCAAAAAAGAGATGCCCCTTATAGCGGCAACGTCACCGTTTGCTTCAATACATTTCACCAAATCGACCGTTGTCAAATCCGGTTCGCCGCGCACCGCAAAAGTATGGTCATCCAATAAGAATTTATCGGTAAAATAGGTAGGTGCGGGTCCCAAAAATAAAACATCAACCTTTGCATGATATTGACGAATCAGCTGCAAAGCCTGCAAATCGGTAGCGATGGCAAGATTGACACTCCAAAAAATGTAAATTTGTGATTCATCGCCAGCAATAAATTGGCCAAAAGCATCTTCATTTTTAAAATCGAAGCGATAATCAACCTGATAATTCTCTTTTTCCAAGCAAGCCGCCACAGTTAGCTCGTAAATGTTCGGCATTGGATAAACGACAGAAGTGCAGCCGGCAGTACGTTCAGCCGGTTGGGCATGATTAAAAGATGGCGGAACGAGAAATGTAATTTTCATTATTTAAGATTAGTAAACGGACTGAAATGAGCCAATACGGTTTTCTGTGCACGTGTTTTGTCTCCAATTTTTACACAAATTTGCGCATCGGTAGGCAGAAACACATCCACACGCGATCCGAAACGAATCATTCCGACTTCAGTTCCCTGTTTTACCTTGTCGCCTACATGGGCATAAGAAACGATACGTCGTGCCACAATGCCGGCAATTTGGCGGAACAATACCACTCGCTGCTCATCCTTGCGAACCACAATACTATTATGCTCATTATCGATGGAAGACTTCGGCAAATGCGCGATAAAGTATCTACCGGGGTGATACTTGACATATTCCACCTCGCCATCAATCGGATAAAAATTGACATGCACGTTATATACCGACATAAAAATCGAAATTTTGATACGATTGTCGTGAAAATATTCATATTCGTTCATCTCTTCAATGGCAATCACCGTACCATCGGCCGGAGAAATAATCCCGTTTTCGACTTTATTAATCAAACGCAGCGGCACGCGAAAAAAACGAATCACCAGAAAAAATGGAATACAAAGCAATAATGTGACGACAATATCAATCCAAAAAATTAATGATACAAACCAAAAATAGCAAAACAGAATAATTGCCAATAAAAATGTTGCTACTAAAATGGGATAAAGCCCTTCTTTGTGAATTCTCATACCTTAATAAATTGCGTGCAAAAATAGAAAATTATTACGAAATACCAGCCATTTTCCGAATTAATTATTTTGATTGAAAACAAGAATAATACAAAACCACTTCCATAAGCACATAATTAATAGATAATTTCTTTTGATAGAATTGTAATCATTTAATATCCAATGATATATATGTATTCATTCATAAAATTATTTGTAAGCTTTATTCAATATCAATTTTTTTTCTAAATTTGCAGGCTTAAGTTAGTCTGTTCACCATGCAATAAACAATAAAAATTATCACACATGAAAAGACTCGTATTTGTTTTATTTACCTTATTTTTATTAAGTTATAGTTCTTCTGCACAAGAAGATCCGAAACCCAAGAATTATCAAACCATTCCTACCGTTGACATTAAAACGTTAGATGGTCAAACTTTCAGCACCAAGCAAATTTATAATGACGGAAAACCGATTATTATCAGTTTATGGGCGACGTGGTGCACGCCATGCAAGGAGGAATTGGAAGCCATTTCGTTGGTTTATGACGATTGGGTAGAAGAAACCGGTGTACAATTGTATGCCATTTCAATTGACGATTCGCGTTCAGCTGCGCGAGTAGCCCCTTACGTCAATTCAAAAAATTGGGAATATATCGTATTGCAAGACCTTAACTCCGATTTCAAACGTGCATTAAACGTGCCTGACGTTCCATTCTTATGCATCGTCAACGGTTATGGTGAAATCGTATGGTCACATACCTCTTACGCCTCCGGCGGTGAAAACGAAGTGTATGAAGTCCTTAAAGAATTGGTTAAAGAAAAATAAACAAAATATTGATAATGAAATATTTAGCAAGATTACTATTCCTAATAATATTCATTACTTTTTCGTTCAACAGTATCGCACAATCACGCCTCGGCAACGGACGAATCAGCGGTGATTTTGGATTCAATGGAATGTATTATATTCCCGATTCACTCATCGGTGCCGAAAAGGTAAATGAAAAAGTACGCGCCAACACATGGCTCAATCTCAATTACAGCAATGGTGGTTTTACTGCCGGATTACGATATGAATTTTACAGTTTTCCGCTGATTGATTTCGAAAAAATCGGTTATGAAGGACAAGGACTCACCAACTTTTTTATTGATTACAAAAATGATTTTATTCAAGTAACAGCCGGTAGTTTTTACGAACAATTTGGAAACGGATTTACCTTTCGCGCCTACGAAGACCGTCAATTGGGCATTGACAACAGTTTGCTCGGAGCACGCGTTCGCGTAACACCTTATAAAGGAATTACAATTAAAGGTGTTTGGGGAATTGAACGGAAGAATTTCGACTTTGAATACAACAATCGAAAAGATTATGTCAGAGGATTAGATGGAGAAATATCGTTCTCGGATATTTTTCCCAAAATGGCTGAAAAAGGTTTCACCACAAGCATCGGCGGAAGTTTGGTAAGCAAATATGAAAAGAGCGAAAATGACATGATGGTTACCTATTATTTAAACGACACCATGCCGACAAACGGAGTGATTAAAGCCGACAAGATTCCGCAAAACGTTTCATCTTGGGCCGCTCGCCTCAATTTTGGCTACAAGGGTTTTCGTTTGGAAACGGAATATGCTCACAAGATTAATGACCCTAACAACACCAATGATTATATTTACAAAGATGGTGAAGCTCTGTTTGTTTCGGCGACTTATTCAATGAAAGGTTTAGGTATTTCGACCTCCTTTATTCGTTCCGATAATATGGATTTCCTTCTTAGCATCAACAACATTCCGGCCATTAATCGTCAATATTCTTATGCACTTTTAGGTAACTATAGTTATGCCAGCCAACCTAACGGACAAATCGGAATTCAAGCCCAAGTCAATTACCAGATTCCGAAAAAAAGCAAATTAGGCGGTAAATACGGCGTGGATATTGCCCTTAATTACTCCCGTTTTCATGACATAGACAAAACATTGGTTGCGGCTGCCGATTCACTTGGAATTGTAAAAGGCACTGACGGTTACACCTCCAACTTTTTCAAATTTGGGGATCATCTCCTTTATCAAGACATTGGAATTGAAATCAGCCACCGCTTTGATAAACGTTGGAAGTTGGAATTAGCCTATAATTTTATCACTTATAACATCGAAATTTTGCAAGGACACACCAGTGATTTATTCAAAGGTCATAATGTTATGGCAAAAGTAAGTTGCAAAATTACACCGAAACATGCTTTAAAAATGGAAATCGATCATCTGTATGCCAAAGAAGACGATGGAAGTTGGCTGTACGGACTTTTAGAGTATTCCATCGCCCCAAATTGGTTTATCTCAGTGGCTGACCAATGGAACTATGGTAATGAAGCAAAAGAGTATCGCATTCATTACTACAACATTGCAGCCGCGTATGTGATTAAAACCACCCGCATTGCTTTGAATTTCGGCAAAACGAAAGAAGGTATTTTATGCATCGGCGGTGTTTGCAGAACCGTTCCCGCCTCTTACGGCGTAGGTCTTTCCGTAACTACCTCTTTTTAAAACATATAAATCATAAAAACTATGAAATTATTTTCAAAATTACTAATAGGAATTGGTATCATCACCGCCCTATATTCCTGCGACAAAATTGAAGATCCTTATATTACAGCCGACGAAAGCGTGCTAACTGACGTGAGTTTTCCGGATTTGGACACTAATGTAGTGTATCGTAAAATTTTAATCGAAGAATTTACCGGCCACAGGTGCACCGGTTGTCCCTTAGGACACGCAGAGCTGGATAATTTGAGTACCATCTACAACGATACATTAATCGCCATCGGAATGCATGTGGATCGGAATGCAGCACCCAGCGGTGAACTCTTCATCAAGGATTTCCGCACCCCTGAAGGAACAGAAATATATGAAACCTATGGAAATATAGGAACTCCAAGCGCAATGGTGAATCGCACAGAATATAACAATACGTATTGCAATCTTGATATAGCTCAATGGAATCCGGCTATTCAAAGCATTGACAGAAATCAGAAAATAGCTGCTATACAAATGATTAACGAATTTGATAACACAACAAAAAAACTCACAGCGCATACCAAAACAACCATTATCAACGATTATGCAGAAAAAGTTCAACTTTCACTTTTCATCATTGAAGATGATATTATTGCCCCACAAATCAATGGAAATGTTATTGATACATTTTATGTGCATAATCACGTTTTAAGAGGTTCATTAAATGGAACTTACGGGACATCTATTTCATTAGATGGATACGTAGAAAAAGGACACGCCTATACAAAATCTTATGACTTGAATTGCAGTCAAAAAGATTGGAATTTCGATAACTGCAAAGTCATCGCTATTTTAATTAATTCTGAGACAAAAGAGGTTTTACAAGTCGAAAGTTGCCCGTTTAAATGAAAAAGTTGACAGAAATACCATTTATCAAAAAAATAATTGGTCTTCTAAATATTATCGTGCTACCCGGTTTCCAAGGGGTACAATTAGGGCGCGTAACTATTTTTTTCATTGAATCTTTAACCAAAGGCATATTGGTACATCGTGCTGCTGCAATGACTTACCGTATTTTTGTCGCCATTATCCCGATTATAATGGCGCTGTTTTCCATCATTTCATACTTGGGCAACTCTGTTCGGAACACCATCCTCAATTTTATAGAATCGCTGGTACCCGCCTACGTATGGCCCGCCATTTCAAATATGATCAACGAAGTAATTAATCAGCAAAATGGGACATTACTCTCCTTTTCATTCCTATTCGGTTTAGTTTTGGTCGTTATTTGCGTCAATTCCATCATAAACATTTTAAATACAACATATTATAAAATGAAAAAACGCTCTATATGGCAACAATTATTGGTGGATTTTGCCATTATTGCGA
>CAYYHC010000147.1:0-5627 GCA_964471715.1 uncultured Lentimicrobiaceae bacterium
ATTTTACGATAAATTTCTTCATTTGTTCAACTGCCAAGTCGTAAGGAATTACGCCCGAAATTTTGAAGAAAGCAGATTGAAGAATGGTGTTGGTTCTGTTACCCAAACCAATTTCGGCAGCGATCTTGGTAGCATCAATGATGTACATATTGATATGTTTTTCTGCCAGATATTTCTTTGCGAAATCGGGAAGGTGTTTTTGGGTATCTTCCACTGACCATGGGGAGTTGTATAAGAAAGTTCCGTTTTCTTTCAAACCGCGCAAACAGTCATATTTGTGTAAATAAGAAGGAACGTGAACAGCAACGAAGTCGGGAGTTCCCACCAAGTAAGGAGCTAAGATGGGTTGATCACCGAAACGTAAGTGTGAACAAGTATAACCGCCTGATTTTTTACTATCATAATCAAAATAAGCTTGGCTGTATTTGTTGGTATTGTCACCAATGATTTTGATAGAGTTTTTGTTGGCACCAACTGTACCATCAGCGCCTAATCCGTAGAATTTGGCTTCGAAAGTTCCTTTAGGAAGGATTGAAATTTCGGGAACAATTGCCAATGATTTGAAAGTAACATCATCAATGATACCAACAGTAAATTGATTTTTAGGTTCGGCAGCTGCCAAGTTGTCGAATACGGAAATCATTTGAGCCGGTGTGGTATCTTTTGAAGATAAGCCGTAGCGACCGCCAATGATAACGGGGTGTTTTGGACAATCTTTGAAAGCTTCAACAATATCCAAATACAAAGGATCACCGTTAGCGCCGGGTTCTTTTGTTCTGTCTAATACACAGATACGTTTTACAGTTTCAGGAAGAACTGCGCGTAAGTATTTAACTGAGAATGGTCTGTATAAATGAACGCTGATTAAGCCTAATTTTTTGCCTTCAGCATTTTGTTTGTCGATGACGGTTTTGATAACGTCTGTAATAGAGCCCATTGCTACGATAATGTCGGTAGCATCTTTTGCGCCGTAGAAAGTGAAAGGAGCGTATTCACGACCGGTGATTTTGCTCATTTCTTTCATATATTTGGCTACGATATCGGGAAGAACATCGTAGTATTGATTTTGTAATTCGCGAGTTTGGAAATAGATGTCCGGGTTTTGGGCAGTACCGCGGGTTACAGGATGTTCCGGATTCAAGGCTCTTTCGCGATATTCGTTAAGGGCTTTCCAATTCAATAATTTAGCAACGTCTTCTTGGTCGGTAGCTTCCACTTTTTGAATTTCGTGAGAAGTACGGAAACCATCAAAGAAATGAACGAAAGGCACGCGTCCTTCGATAGCGGCAAGGTGAGCAACCGGAGCCAAGTCCATAATTTCTTGAACGGAGCCGGTAGCCAAGAATGCGAATCCTGTTTGACGAGCACTCATTACGTCGGCGTGGTCACCGAAAATGGATAATGCTTGTGCGGCCAAAGCACGGGCAGAAACGTGAAAAACGCCCGGAAGTAATTCACCTGCAATTTTATACATGTTTGGAATCATTAACAACAAACCTTGAGATGCGGTATAGGTTGTGGTCAAAGCTCCCGCTTGTAATGAACCGTGAACAGCACCTGCTGCACCGGCTTCGGATTGCATTTCAACTACTTTAACGGTTTCATTAAAAATGTTTTTTCTGCCGCCTGCACTCCATTCGTCAATGTATTCTGCCATTGGAGAAGATGGGGTAATAGGATAAATAGCGGCAACTTCGCTGAACATGTATGCAACGTGAGCTGCAGCGCAGTTACCGTCGCACGTCATAAATTTTTTTTCTGCCATAATTTATTATTATTTAGATGGTTATAAATATGTTGATCTCGTCTAAAAAATCGTGCAAAGATACAAATAAAATCAACATATTTCAACACCCGATACGGATATTTATTAAACTTTCGTATCGTTTTTTTACTCGAATTGTTCAATATTGATTTGGCAATCTTATTCAATGAAAACTGCCGGAATGAACCAAACAATTACCTCTTAATGAATGGTTTTCGTTGAGAAATCTGATTGGAATCCAATTCCATAATGTAATAGCCGGCGGGAAGGTCAGAAGTAGAAATGCGGACGGTGCCGTTAGCGGAAAATTTAAGCTGTTTTACTTTCATCCCAACACCGTTGTAAATGGTTAATATCCCACTATTATTCTGAAAATAAGGAGATTGAATATCAATATAATCATCACACGGATTAGGGAAAATATGCAAATTATTGTTCAAATCATGCTCCGAAACGCTCGTCATAACATATTGAAACCAATGGTCCAAACTATCGAAAACTACGGTTTTCGCTGCTTCGCGAATGGTTTGCGCAACCTCAGCACTAAGATTCAAATCATCCGTAATCAGGGTCGGATTTTTCTTGAATAAAACGGTATAAAAAATGGCAGCCGCCGCATAACTTCCCGCCAATGAAGGATGGCTCTCATCAGAATTGTAGAGTTCGATTTCGGGGTGATTATCTCTCAAATAGTGCCAAACGGCTCCTACCGGCGAAACAGCAGCATGATTTTGTTCCGCCATTAGTAAATATCTGTGATACAACAAACTATCCATTCCCTCGTAGGTGCACAATGGCGGATAACTCGCACAATTGTCAGCATCTCCGTTTTTGCGTCCCCAAGTCATGTAAAACATAACTTCTCCGTTAGGATTGCCGGCGCGAATCATATCAGACAACTGCGTGGCGTAAGGTAAAACCTCCGCCTGCACCTGCTGTATCGGAAATGCGGGATATTGGCTTTGCTCCTGTAAGACAACAAAGTCCCACCCGCCGGCTTGAATTAATGATGTCGTACCACCATAACTGACGTGCTGGCTAAATGTGTACCCACCGGGAGCACTGCTGTCATAAACTAACGTATCTCCTGCAGAAAGTGCTGCTTTTGAAACCATTAACGGTAAATCATTGACAGAAGTATAACTATTTCCGACAAAAAGCGTTTTACAAACACTTTGCGATAACAAACTACTAATGCAAAATGCGCATAACAGTAATAGACCGATTCTTTTCATTGATACTATTTTGTAAAATTTGGAATGAGGACTTTCATCACCGTTTTTTGTTGCCTTATGACTGACAAACAACTGATTTCTTCTCATACATTTATAATTACAACTTTGTCATTTTTTCATTTTTATCCCAAAAAAAGAGAGTATATTTGCCGGCAAATTAATTTTCACAATAAAAAAATGTAACTCATTGAAAATCAAAAATTAATATCCCAATATTTAGATTTATAAAATGATTTGGAATGCAAAAATGTCGGTTAGAATTTCAATTATCCGTAATCATAAATCTAAAAAATCATCAATGAGTTGTAAGAAAGAATTGATTAATCGTATAAATAAATATTGTAATGAGTAGTTTTAGCATTTGGGAAGTCCTGTTTTTGTGTTGTTTTGCGATCAGTTGGCCGCTTTCAATCATTAAAGCACTACGCACAAAAGTAGTGATGGGGAAAAGTCCGATTTTCATGATTTTGATCATTTTAGGCTATATTTTCGGCATCATTCACAAATCTCTATATAGTAATGACATTGTAATTTGGATGTATGTTTTTAATGCCGTTTTAGTTACAATTGACCTATCTCTTTATTTCTATTACATTGGGAGAAATAAACAAGCGATGGCAAATACCGATAAAAAAAGTAATTTGTAGAAAACCTCCTATTAACGATAAATTATTATGAATCGAAATCTTTATAAATAACTGATTTATAATATTTTAAAATAACAAATATTTTTTTTGATGTGAGCATATTATTTATATTAAAAATAATAATTAATTTTGTAACTTTGCCGCGTAAAATGTAAAAGATGGAATACGATAGCGAAGACGACGAATTAGATGAATTAGTGGAGAATTTCAAATTAATGATTCGCACCGGGAACTCTCGATTTTTTGATTCTGATGAATTGGAATCGATTATTGAAGAGTTAATCAGCGACTTTAATTCGGATTATGCAGACAAAGCCATTGAGTATGCGATTCAATTATATCCTAAAACTTATGAATTTAGAATGTTGAAAGTAAAGCGATTAATATACAAAATGGATTATGAACAAGCACATAAAGAACTGAATATTATAGAGAAATTGTTTCCACCGACGGTAGATACATACGTAAGCAAAGTCTTTTTTCTGAATATTGAAAAAAAGGGAGAAGATGTGATACCGTGGTTAAAAAAAGCCTTGCAATTAGAACCTGATAATTCGGAGGTAAACTTTGATCTTGCATTTGAATACGCTCAAAAATCCCTATTTGACAAAAGTTTAATCTATTTATCAAGAGCTATCAGAGCAGATGAAGGAGTAGATGAGCAGTTGTATTTGTTTGCTTGTTGTTTCGAAGACAAGCAAGAATACGATGAAGCAATTCGTTTTTTCGGAGAGCTTACCCAAGAATTCCCACTCAATGCAGAGCTTTGGTTTTCATTAGGATTGGCATATAGTTGGGCAAAAAAATTCGATAAAGCGATTGAAGCGTACAATTTTGCCATTAGTTTGGATGATGAACATTCCCTTGCCTATTTCAATCTCGGAAATGTTTATTACGAGATGAATGATTACCAAAATGCCATTGATTATTATGAACGTGCTTACACTTGCAATGATATGGATTTTCGCACTATGTCAGGCATTGGGGATTGTTATTATGCGACGAAGCAATACGACAAAGCATTAGAATATTATCGCAAATCTTTCAATATTGTTCCGACCTTTGCCGATGCCATTATCGGAATCATATCGGTGTTGAAAGAGACCAATCGTGCAGAAGAAGCAGAAGAATTTGTCTATTTGGCTTTTAAAAATTCCCCACAAAGTTTTGAATTATTGTTCAGTGTTTTACCATTTTACGATGATGAAGAACAGATTGCGAAATTAAAAGAGTTGTTTCATCTCACCATTAAACAATTGCAAAACAAAGAGGATTTTTTGCGTTTTTTCACCATTTATTGTGCAGAAAGCGAAGAATTACGCGATATGGGAATCGAAATTTTGGAAGATTATCTCGACAACGAAGAAGTAACATTTGTAATTCCCTATTTCTTGGCAGCTTTACATCATCTGAATCTCAATTTTGGTGTAGCCTACAACTATCTCAAAACGGCTCTTCTCATCAACTATAGTAAAGTGGATTTATTTCTTTCCATTCATCCCGATTTAAAGAATAATCCTACCATACAAAAACTTATTTTAGCCTATAAACCTTGATCATTAAGCAAAAAAATATAAAAATCATAATTATGAAAAAAAATCTTTTCCTTTTGACCTTATTATTTGCATTTTTGGCAACTAATATCAATGCCCAGGATAATCGCAATTACAGCGTCTTGGAAAGCAATTTCGACAAAGTTGTATTGCACTTTTCTACTCCGACACTTCAAACCGAAGAATTGGTGACCGAAGAAGGCACTTTTTCAAAAATTACCGCTGACGGCTATTTCAATTCTACTAATGTCGGCAATCCCCAATTACCGGTGATGGTCAAAATGATTGAGATTCCTTTGTGCGACAACGTTCAAATTCGCACCATTTCATCTACTTCCCGCACCGTATCGGGTAACGAATTGGGAATTAACCACCCTGTTTTCCCCGCACAACCCTCCCGCTCAAAATCGGAAGAAGGTCCGTTCCC
>CAYYHC010000148.1:0-5592 GCA_964471715.1 uncultured Lentimicrobiaceae bacterium
TATTTTTTTTATAAAAATATACCAATGGACTTTGTCCCCGTTTATCGGACGGAGTTGTCGCTATGTTCCCACTTGTTCTGTATATGGAATAGAAGCATTGAAAAAATATGGCGCCTTCAAAGGTTCGTGGCTGACAATCAAACGCATTGTTTCTTGCAATCCTTGGGGCGGAAGTGGTTATGATCCTGTACCTTAATTCGTTAAAAATGAATATGATAAAATCTTTCGCATCACTAAAAGTAAAATTATTGGCAATATTGATCTTCCTTCAATTCGCCATTCCCGTTCAAGCTCAAAATGATTTCGAAATTGCCAAGAATGTGGATATTTTCGTCACCATTTTGCGAGAATTAAATGCCAAATATGCGGATGAAGTCTCCCCCGGCGACTTGACAAAAACGGCTATTGATGCCATGTTGGAAAGCTTGGATCCTTACACCGTTTATTATCCTGAATCTCAATTGGAAGATTTCAAAATGATGACCACCGGACAGTACGGCGGCATTGGCGCTTTAATACAACAACATAAAAATCAAATCATTATATCAGAAATTTATGAAACATGGCCCGCGCACACTGCCGGACTATTAGCCGGAGATATTATCCTGAAAGTCAACGGCAAAACAACGGAAGGGAAAAGCTCCGAAGATGTAAGCTCCTTTTTGAAAGGACAACCGGGCAGCACCGTGACTTTGGAAATCAAACGCCCCTCCAAAAACAAAACCATGACTTTCAGCATCGAAAGAAAAGAGATTAAATTGCCTAATATTCCCTATTACGGAATGTTGGACAACGAGATAGGTTACATCAAGTTAGATCAATTTACGGAAAGAGCCGGTGCGGAAGTTAAAAGTGCCTTCTTAGACCTTCAAAAACAGGGAATGAAGTATCTTGTCTTCGATTTACGCAATAATGGAGGCGGTTTATTGCAAGAAGCAGTCAATATTATGAATATTTTTGTAGATCAAAACACAACGATTGCCACTACAAAAGGTAAAATTCCGGAACAAAACAACACTTTTAAAACACGTATGCCGGTGGTTGACAAAGATATTCCGGTGGTAGTTTTGGTCAATGCTTATAGTGCATCGGCATCGGAAATTGTATCGGGTGCGTTTCAAGATTTGGACCGCGGCGTCATTGTTGGTAAAAAAACATTCGGCAAAGGACTGGTACAGAATGTAGTACCTCTCAGTTATAACACTACCATGAAATTAACGGTTTCCAAATATTACATTCCAAGTGGAAGATGCGTGCAAAACATCGACTATTTTCACAAGGATAGTTTGCACCCCGCCGCCCACATTCCCGATTCATTGGCCACCGCTTTCAAAACCAAAAATGGCAGAACCGTTTATGACAAAGGTGGCGTTGAACCCGATGTAGTAACGAAAGACATCCTCGGCAGCAATGTCCTTCTCGCCCTCGTGATCAATAATCACATTTTCGACTTTGCCAACGATTACTATGCCAAACACACGACGATACCGGATGCCGCTCATTTTCAGGTTGATGACGAAATTTTCCAAGAATTTTGTAAATATTTAAAAAACAAAGAATACACTTATACCACCGAAACGGAAGAGTATTTAAAAGACTTGAAAATCACCGCCGAAGAAGAAAATTACTTCAAAAATATTGAAGGACTTTACCAACAAATGCAGGCACAAGTTCAACGAGATAAGGAAAGTGATTTGATTACGCATCAAGAAGAAATTTCCGAATACTTGGCATCCGAAATTGCAGTTCGTTATTATTATCAAAAAGGAAGAATTATCAATCAACTCTCCAACGACCCTGATATTCAGGAAGCTAAATCCGTTTTGTTGGATGGAAATCGTTACCGCTCAATTCTTCAAAAAAAATAACATCGGCTAATGCGGAGTAAAATTCACCAAAACATTTATTTGTTCTCTCTGCTTGCATTAGTCATTTCTATACCGACATCCAACGCAGGTATGAATTTGGCAGGGGCATGCCTATTTGCCAATTGGGTTTTGGAATGGAATTGGAAAGAAAAATACAATTTATTAAAGCAAAACAAGTTGGCAATAGTTTTTGCTGTTTTTTGGTGTTTTCTTGCTTTTTCTTTGATTCAAACTAACAATTGGTCAACAGCATTTCAAAATTTGGCAGCCAAAACGCCATTTTTCTACATTCCGGTGGTACTTGCCACCACGCCCAAACCCAACCTCAAATGGCAACGATTTATTCTCCTCGCATTCATTATTACGGTCCTAATTTCCTCATTATTAAGCATCATTATCCTACAAGTCAATCACATTTCGGACATTCGTCAGGGCGGTCTTTTTATTTCGCACATACGGTTTAGCATTTGCGTTGCCCTATCCATAGTTTTTGCGGGCCACTACTTTTTTAAAAAAGATATGTATCCTCGACCGGTTCGGATAGGCTGTGCCATCGCAGCCTTCTGGTTGTTTTTTTATCTATTTATAATTCAAGTCCTTACAGGAATTGTGATTCTATTGATTATCTCTATCATTTTTGCTATTAAATTTCTTTTTTCCAAAAAAAACATACCTTACAAAAAAGCAATAATTGCCAGCTCAAGCGTTTTATTCGTGGCTATCATTTTCATTATCACCACGGTCATCGTACAGTATTACCATTACGATTCCACACAGGAGGCCCGACTTCCATTGCGCACGGAAAAGGGGAATTTGTACGAACATGACACCCATTCTATTATTGAAAGTGGCAATAAAACAGGACTTTACGTGTGTAAAAAAGAGTTGGAGGAAGAGTGGCAATTACGAAGTGACAGCAATTATTATAGTAAGGAAAAAACTTTAATCCGCTATCTCAATTCCAAAGGATTACGAAAAGATGCTTCAGGGGTTAAATCATTGACAGACGACGATATTAAGAACATTGAACAAAATATTGCCAACGCAGATTACACTCAAAAGATTGGATTAAAACGGGTACTTTACCCCACTTTTTTCAGTTTGTCGCTTTATAAACAGACCCATATTACCACCAACTCGTCACTTTTGCAAAGAGTGGAATTGTGGGAAACAAGTTTGAAAGTTTGCCGTCATCATTGGCTGACCGGGTGCGGATTAGGGAACACTAAGAATGCGTTAGATATAGAACTAAAAAAATCCCACTCCGAATTATCGGGTGAAATGGGATGCCACAATCAATTTTTGACCTATACGCTCACCGGCGGAATTGTGCTGCTTTTGGCATTTATCGGGCTGTTGATTGCACCATTTTTCGATAGAAAAAGGAAGAAAAGTTTCTTATATGTGCTGTTTTTTGTGGCTTTAACCATCTCTTTTTTCACAGAAGACACCTTAGAGACCGTAGCAGGTTTAAATTTGTTTCTGTTTTTCAATTCCTACTTTTTGTTTTGCATCAATGACGGGCAATTTGAATAATTCTGACATTTTGTCAGTATTCAATTTTGGCATAGCTTTTGAAGAATGTCAGGCGTGAAATTATGTAAATTAAAAAATAATAAGCTATGCAAACTAAAGGTCAAATTAATGTTCAAACTGAGAATATTTTCCCGGTCATCAAGAAGTTTCTTTATTCGGAGCACGACATTTTTATTAGAGAATTGGTATCCAATGCCGTTGATGCTTCCCAAAAGCTGAAAACGCTGTCCACGCTTGGCAAAATTGATGGCGAAATAGGAGATTTAACCATTGATATAAAGGTTGACAAAGAGAATAAAACGATTACCGTTTCCGATAAAGGGATTGGAATGACCGCTGAAGAAGTTGACAAATACATCAATCAAATTGCCTTTTCGGGTGCGGAGGAATTTTTAGAAAAATTCAAAAGTGAAGATGCCAACATCATCGGACATTTTGGGCTCGGGTTTTACTCGTCTTTTATGGTTTCATCTCAAGTAGATATTATTTCTAAATCATATTTAGCAGATTCTAAAGCTGTTAAGTGGACATGTACCGGTTCTCCCGATTATGAAATGACGGAAACAGATAAGACCGAACGCGGAACAGACATTATATTGCACATTTCTGATGATTGCGCCGAATTTTTGGAAGAGTCAAAAATCGTAGGATTATTGCATAAATATTGCCGATTTTTACCGATTCCCATTCATTGCGGTGAAGAGAGCAAATGGGAAAAACCGGAAGGCGAAGAGAAAGAAATTGAGATTAAACAACCACGTATCATCAACAATACCAATCCGTTATGGAAACAATCTCCATCAGACATTAAACAAGAAGATTATCTGAAATTCTATAGAGAATTGTATCCCGCTACTTTTGAAGAACCGCTTTTCCAAATTCACCTCAACGTGGACTACCCCTTCAACTTAACCGGCATTTTGTATTTCCCGAAAGTCAAAAATCAAATGGAATTACAAAAGAATAAAGTCCAACTATATTGTAATCAAGTATTTATCACCGACCAATTGGATGGTGTGATTCCTGAATTTATGATGTTGTTACACGGCGTCATCGACTCTCCCGACATTCCTTTGAATGTGTCACGTTCTTATTTGCAATCCGACTCCAATGTCAAAAAAATATCCACCCACATTACTAAAAAAGTGGCTGATAAATTGGAAGAAATGTTCAAAAACGACAGAGAAGATTTTGAAAAGAAGTGGGACGATTTGAAAGTATTTATTGAATACGGTTCAATTACGGATGAAAAATTCTATGAAAGAGCCAAGAACTTCATATTGTTCAAAAATGTTGATAATAAGTATTTTACGTTAGATGAATACAAAGCTCACATCGAAACTTTGCAGAAAGACAAAAATGACACGCTGGTTTACCTGTATGCACACGATATGGAAACACAACACATTTATGTTCAGGCTGCCAAAGAAAAAGGCTACGATGTTTTGTTGATGGACGGATTCTTGGATACTCATTTCATTAATCTGTTGGAACCCAAAATGGAAAAGAGCAGATTTGCACGCGTGGATGCTGACACGATGGATAAATTAATCGAAAAAGATGATATTATTCCTGCCAAGTTATCCGAAGACGAACAAAAAAATTTAAAAGAAATATTTGAAAATCAAATAAATAAAGAAAAATTCACAATTGAAATTGCCAATTTGAGCGAAACGGAACTTCCTATTCTCATTACCCAAAACGAATTTATGAGAAGATATAAAGATATGGAAAAATTGTCGGGACAGAAGAGTTTTTATGGCAATTTTGAGCACTATAATCTTGTTGTCAACGGAAATCACCCCATTTCAATGCGATTATTGGAAGAAAAAGACGATAAAAAGAAAAATGATTTAACGCATCAACTCATTGACCTTGCACTATTGTCACAAAACATTTTGACCGGTGAAAAACTAAGCGATTTCATTAAACGAAGCGTAGAATTATTATAATTTTCACTTTAATACCTTCAAAGCTCCCAACAAGTTGATATGCAATTTGTTGGGAGCTTTTTTAATGTATTGCACGCTATAATTTATTACTTTTCTCGACTATACTCATAAAAAAGTTATAACTATTTACGGAGTATAACCGAAAAAAGTCATAATATCCACAATACTGTCATCAACAAGATTTTCCCAACTTTATCACTCAAATTTTAAAACATTTGTAATTGACTGATAGATAA
>CAYYHC010000149.1:0-5541 GCA_964471715.1 uncultured Lentimicrobiaceae bacterium
TGGGGTTGGTCAGTTTGCTCCGGAATTACTTGGTCTATTTCATCGGAATAAACAGTGAGTAACCAATTCTTTGAGATTTATCGATGTAGTGGATTTTAACTTTATATTTTGGAACCTCACTGAATATATTATCAAAAATCTTATGGTGAAAGAAATTTTACAATAAGAAGTCGGTGGCAGAAGTACAAATTATTGCCATATCAGTTAAAAAGTCGTTTTAAGGAAGAATACTGATCTATTTTAATTTGTTAATCTCAGTTTGTAGATTGGCCAAGAATCTGCCCGCATGGGCACCATCCATCTGAACGTGATGAAACTGGAATGAGATAGGGAGGTAATAGCGGAACAATTTTTTTTGGTAGCGACCCCATATTATGAACGGATTATTGAAAATTCCGCTATTCATTCCAATGGCAGCATCAAGTTCCGTGTCAATAATGGTGGATGTACCTATGACCATACACTCCTCAGATAAGTCACGATCTTGACACGTTGCTGCGACCTGAGCCGTATTTTTTAGATACTCCTCATTGAAAGTTTTCAAATCATTCGAATAATGATTGTCGCAAGAACTCACTTCGCCGGTTTTGTTTGGCACCATTAGGTTAATAGCAATGGAATCGAATTTATATAATTTGTCTCCAATAGGCAATAGATAGAATTCTTTAATTCCTACTGCCGCATTGCCCACACAGAAATCCATAAGCATATTGAATTTCATGTGCTTCTTCTTGCTTATATGTACCAGATTTGTAACATCCACTGTCTTGATAAAGGTCAACATAGGGTTTGGGACGTTCATCAACAAGTTAAAAGCAGCCCAACGGGTGGTCTCTTGAGGATTGATTTCGATTTTCATTTAGTGTTTTTTTACGCTGCAAAATTACAATATTTTCACCAAATAATCGGGTTGTTATAACATTCAATCAACTATATGTTTTAATGCAAGAATTTGTAATTAGTGATCAGCGTTGAAAATAAAATCATCAAAAATCCTGTCAATTCAATAAATCTTATCAAATTTGTCAATCCTGTCAATGAAACAAACGGAAGAATATAAATGGAGTAAGATTTTATATGCAATTGAAGCATGTTTGTAACATTAAAACCGGAAATAGATGAACGGATTGACCCCGCCCGCCAGCAATACACCGCCACAAATGACATACAAGAATACGGCCGCCACGAAAGCGAATATGAATAATGACCTTGTGGGATGACTGTCGTAAATTCGATATTGGAAATCTTCAGCTTTTTTGAAATAACCTACGAACGAAAAGAAAATGGCAACTCCAAGCATCGTTACAAAACGGGGCGCAAAATAAAATTCATCGATGCGGAAGTCGAAAGCAAACAATTTGTGAATGAAGGCAAAAGCATAATTCATACTATCGGCACGGAAGAATACCCAGCCAATAGATACCACGAAGAAGGTGAGCAGTATTGAAGGCAATTTGCCCATTTTTTTTAAGTATTTGAGAAAAAACAGTTTATCCATTATTAAGAAAAATCCGTGATAAAGGCCCCAAAAGATGAAAGTCCAAGCAGCACCGTGCCAGAAACCGGAAATTAAGAAGACGATTGCCAAGTTGAGATACATGCGCCACACCGCTACGCGATTTCCGCCCAATGGAATGTATAAATAGTCTTTCATCCAATTACTTAAGGTAATATGCCATCGTCTCCAAAATTCGGTTACACTTTGTGAAATGTACGGAAAATTGAAGTTTTCGGGGAAATTAAACCCCAACATTTTTCCCAAACCTAATGCCATATCGGAATAACCGGAGAAGTCGAAGTAGATTTGAAATGTGTAGGCAAGCATTCCCATCCAAGCAGTACCGGTGGAAAAATAGTCGGGTGAAAGGGCAAAAATTAAATCTGCTTGTTCTGCCAACACATTGGCAATCAGTATTTTTTTTGCCAATCCAACTATAAAGCGGGAAAACCCGCTGACTCTGTTTTGAAAGGTATCGTTGGCTTTTCGGTCTGTGAGTTGTTGTGCAATCTCTTTGTAACGAACGATAGGACCGGCAATCAGCTGGGGAAACAAAAGTATGTACAGGAATAAAACCGACATTTTGCGCTGTGGCTCAACTTGTCCGCGATAGACATCGATGATGTAAGAGATTTTCTGAAACGTGATGAACGAAATGCCCACCGGCAATGCCACCGCCGACCATTTTAACGGCGTCAATCCCCACAACGAATACAATTCGTTTAAGTTGTCGATAAAAAAATTGCTGTATTTGAAATAGAGCAAAACGCTCACGTTGATCAAAATTGATAAAAACAGCCATCGTTTTTTGTTTTTTGCTTCGCATTTCGTCAAATGACGGGCGATGAAATAATCTGCAGCTATCGAAGCCAAAACCAAAAAAATGAATCGCGGCTCACCCCACGAATAGAATAACAAACTAAAAATCAGTAAAGTATAGTTTTTTATTTTGTACGGCGACAAGTAATAAAGAAGCAATAATATCGGTAGAAATCCAAATAAGAATAGGGGAGAACTAAATATCACAGAATTATTTTTTAATAATTTTTATCACTTTTACATCTTTATTGTCTGCCACGGCGCGCAATATGTAAAATCCATTACTATAACTTTCTAAGTTGAGAACAAGCTCTTTGTCGAAGGTTGAAAATTGCTGCAAACGATGTCCAAACATATCAAACAATTCAAAATGAATGTCTCTGTAATTGTCATTTTCAACCATAATATTGAGCTGTCCGTTGGTTGGATTTGGATATACTTTTATGTCCCAATCTGTTGATTTAAAATCTGTTATGCTATTACTCAAAACGGTTATGGTAATAGGAGTGACCACGGTATTACCATCAATGGCTCGGGTATTTAGTTTTAGATGATAAATATCGGGCAACAGGTTGCGGGTGTCAATTCTAAGGTTGATGACTTTGGAAGACAAAGCGTTGATGCTTCCATTGGGATAGTCGGTATTTAGCCAACCCACCGGCATTTGATTTTCATTTAAAACCTGATTTTCAAAAAGCAGGTAGATAGGGGTTACGGATTCCAATGTAACAGGTATCGTAAGTAGTTCATTATTAACCACTAAATCAATAACTTCGGGTGTAACGGCAATTTCGGGTGCGGCATCGATCGCCAACGGAAGGCACACTTCATCAATCCATGCGCGGTCTTGTCCGCTATTGACAGAAACGTCTTTAATATATTTCCATGTCAGCGTGTGATCCCCGGCGGTGATGGGAAAAGCGATTTGTGTCCAATCAATCTCGCCAGCCCATTTTCCTTGTAAAGTACCATCAATAAAGAAGTTAAGAAAGTCGTAGCGAGCTTCACTTGAAACTTTATAGTAAAATGAGACTTCTCCTTCCCGCATAACGGTAATTTGGCAATTCATGGTTGAAGTGTCATAGTGAGAAATCTCTCCCGACATAACCGATGCGTCGCCCAAATAGGCTATATCGGACAGCAGCCACGCAGTATCCGCCATAGAATAGGATGCGGGAAAACCGTTTTCAAAACTTTCGCAATTGTCAACCCCAACAATGGAAAGAATATTGGTTTGGTAGAAATGGTTGTGAAGATAGGTGTCCAAGAAGGCATCAATGCTTGTTCCTGAAACGAAATTGGAATTGGGGGTAATTGCAAACGCAATATTTTGCTCTTCACCGGCTTGCAAAGAGTCCAATGATATATTTCCACTATTAACTGTTATGTTTGGCTCTTGAAAATGAAGTTGAAAATCCAAATCTGTCAATAATTCCGTGCCTGCATTTTTCACCGTTACCGACAAAATCGCTGTTTCATTCGGGTCGAGCAAAGAGTTATTATCATCAACAATTCGATAATCGGTTATTTCTATGGGGTACGAATAAACAGTAACAGATTCCATACTTGTAACCGGGAATCGGTCGTTGTCGATGCGCACATTAAAATCCAAAATAGTTAAGTGCGGGGTTGTGGCGGCTATGTCAAAACGAATGGCGGCATTGAGCGTGTATTCGTTGCCCGGGGCGATGTATCCGAAATATTCGGTGCTATCAATTAGCGTAACATATTCATTTACAATATTAAACAATAAATTGCAATTATCATAAGGAATGGTATCCATATTTTTAATGGTAATAGAGAGTTCGGCTTCTTCGCCGGCATTCAGCACGTTGTCGTCGCCACTACTAATGGCTATATCGGTAATTGCCAAGAGATTGGAAAATTCGCTGTTCATCAACAAAACGGTATCGTGACGAACATCGTTATTGTCGAAGCAGGTAACGGCCACTTCGCGTCCCGTGAAAGCGGAGGTGGACATTCCGGTTAAAATCCCGTCGTAGGAGAGTTCCAAAAAGTCAATGGTTGCTGGCGGAGTAAAACGGAAATTTCGGTTGGCGATGTTACTTGCCGAGACGCCCGAAACTTCTGTTTTTTGAAAAATACGGCTATCGCCTCGCGAAATGACGGAGAGAAATTCGGTATCCGTAAATTGCATATTCCCATAATAGTACTCAATAGTTCCGTCCTCAAAAATTTTGATGGTGTACTGAATGACACTGCTAGTCTGACCTGAAATTTTGGCGTTGACCGCAATGGTCACTTCCGAACTTCCGGTGGCGACATTGACACTCGACACGATCAGATTTGCTCTAAAAGGAGCAATCATTTTTGTGGTTTTAATTTGTAAATTAGAATTTTGCAAAAATGGCCAGTTGTATGTATCGTATCGAAAAGCGAGGTATCCGTCTGCCATCACGTAGAGTTGATTAAAAGTTTCGCCGTAGTATGTGAAGTCGAAAGGAAGGTTAACGATGCCATAACCGTTGTCGTTGTTGGTTAAAGAAAGTGTGATACCGGATGTGGTGGGATAATTTCCTGTAAATTCCTGAATATTATACTCTTTGGTAAATTCCCAGCGATAGGGTTCTTTGCCGCCGGAGGCAGGAATTTCGTAGCGGTAATCACTGAAAGCTTCCATTGCCGGCGGAATAGTTGCATCAATTTGAGGTTTGGAGAAGTTGATGGCTTGTGTAACCGAAAGGGTAGTGGTCGTATTGTTCGCAATGGTTACATTCGATTGATTACAAGCGTGTTCCACAACAGAGCCGCCCGTGTAATCCATTACGGAAAAGTTCACGATTTGTCCGACAGCCACACTCCCTGCATCATTTTCAGTGACGGTGAAAAAGAATTTTGTAGGGGAGTTGGGTGTGACATAATTGAGAAGCGGACTCACATCCAATCCTAATTCCAATGTTTTATCTTCCTCTGTGGAATCGCCTTGCATATAGTGTTCGCCGCCCTGAAAGTTAAAAACATTAAATTCCATGGTGTGTTCGGGTGTTGTGGCGTTAATGTTGTTGGCAATGCCGGCGGTTAATTTCAGTTTTCCGCGGCAGGTGTGCTCAATCGTTGCTTTATAGGTAATTTGCGGAAAGACTTCATCTTTCACGTTCACCATATAAACGCAGCTGTTCCAAATTCCGCCGGTAGCAGGAAGTTCCGCCAATTTTTTGTATGGTAAAAAGCAGTAGCCGCCGTCGGAGAAACCGGTTCCGAAG
>CAYYHC010000150.1:0-2699 GCA_964471715.1 uncultured Lentimicrobiaceae bacterium
TATCAATATTACCTTGATAAACGCCATCTAACCAAACAGAATCGATGGAATGGCAACTGTCAGGAATAATTTGCAAAGTTACGGCGTCGCCAAGGTCCACAAAAGCTGATTCGGGCAAAATGCTTCCTCCTGCTTCGGCGTTGCTTGTAACGGTGTAGGTATAAGTATCGAAAACGGCTCCAATGGTGTGGTCGGATTGTACATTATGGAATGTATAAGTATTTGAACCTGAAATTGTATCGCCATCAATAATTAAATTTCTTGTATAATAATCTACATTCGGTGAAATCGTAAACGTGAAGTTGTCGCCGCAATTCACAATATTCGTATCCGAAGGAGTAATCGTTCCGTTGGTGGTTGCGGAAGCCGTCAGTGTGTATTGATAAATGGAAAGTTTTATTGTAACAACGTGATTATCAATAATCTCTGTTAATAATAATTCGTTATTATTCCCTTGATAAATGCCATCTAACCAAACGGAATCAACATAATAACAAGCATAATTTAAGGACAAAGTGGTATCTGTTCCGCAATCAACCCTTGTAATTGTTTCTGAAATTAATTCATCATTATAAAAATAAGATTGCACTATTTCGCGTTGCGGGGCGTCGGTGTAAGTGATGAGCAAATGATTGTCTTGAGAAAAATTAGTTATTGTATAATACGCAGTATCAGGAAGATAACTAATCACATTATCGTGATAATTCAAAAGATGATTAATGCAATTTCCGTTAAGCCAAACGGAATCAACGGCGTTGCAAACATTGGGAAAAATATAGAAAGGAACATCTGTACCGCAGACGATATCGGCATCTGAAATTGAAATCATTCCACCTTCGCCATTATCAATAGTTAAGTGGTATGGTTTATCTTTGAATTTGACGTAAATCTGATGGTCGCGCCGTACATTTTGGATGGTATAGTGAGCATTATTTCCGACGAAAAGAAACTCTTCTAACGGAATATAAACGTTGTTAATCCACACAGAATCAATTTCATAGCAGGATGCTTCATCTATGGAGAACTCAAAATCGCTGCCGCAGAGTGGCATAGAAAACATCGGGGAAACCGTACCACCGCCATTAGTGGATGCTTCAAAAATGTAAGCAATCGGTTCAAAAGTGACGGAAATCGTGTGTGAAGTATCATCGCTTAAATTCCGGAATGGTAATAGATATCCATTTTCGGTATTTTCAACTAATTCGTTATGCCAAACACCGTCCACCCACACATTTCCAATCTGATAGCATTCATCCGGTATAATCGTATAAATCAAACTATCTCCACAATCAACAATGCTGTCACCCGAAGGCAATACTTGACCATGCTCGCCGGCAACGAGTGCGAATGTATCTCGCAACATTTTAAAAGTGACAGAAATAGTATGATTATTGGTAATATTTTCAAACAGAAATGTACTATCGCTTCCTTTATAAAATCCATCAACAACTAGGGAATCAATGATATAACAATCATCTGGAATAATATTAAAACGCAAACTGTCCCCATATTCAACTATCGAGGTGTTGGGCGTAATGATTCCGCCTTCGCCATTGTTAACTGTAATTTCGTAAGTGTTCGGTGAAAAAATGGCGGCAATGGTATGCGATTCGCGCACGTTTTCAAAAGTATAAGTGGTATCACCTGCTAAGGTGTCGCCATCAATAATAAGATTAGCAACAATGGCGCCTTCGTCGGGCGTAAAATGGTAAGTGATCGTGTCCCCACATCGTACCTGAATGGCGACATCAGATGAAATAATACCGTTTTGCGATTGCGTAACATCCATATTATAAGTTGCATGTTGAGCATAAATCACTATTTCCACATCACTCATAATATCAGTAAAATTGTAAGACGTTGATATTCCTACATTTTCGTTATTGATATAAATATTATCAATTCGCACACATTCTTCTTGCGGAATGAAAACGGTAGTGTCTTGGTGACAAAAAATAGAATTTCGGATTTCATTTACTACTTCATTATTGACTATCAAACGTTGAGTAAACATTCGCGGATTGCGCTTGAAATGAACGAAAATCTGATGATTGGCGGTAATATTATATAGTGTAAAACAGATTGTATCGTTAACAAAAACAAACTCGGGACTGAATCTTTCTCCATCCATAGTAATAGAATCCAAATTATTACAATCGTGGGGAAGTATTTTGAAAATCAAATTGTCAAAACATTGAATGTCGTTGTTTCCCAAAGTTGAAACATAACCTTGTCCATCACTTGCAACCACAACTTCATACATCAATGGTCGGAAGGTAACCCTAAATTCGTGATCTTGCAAAATGTTGGACAGCGTAAAAGTAATAACATCATTAATTGTATCTAATTCATTATTAACCAAATTATTATCCAATAAAACGGAATCAATTTCATAGCAGGGATCCGCTTTAATGACATATCTGTTTTGTCCGTTGCAAGGCACAATAACCGGATTGTCATCAATAATATAACCATTGGGACCGGAAATCGCCGTCACATTGTAAAAAGATGGTTCAAAAGAAAAGGTCAGTGTGATATTTTCATGAATATCGCTCAGACGGAGCAATGTGTCATTTTCAATCGGAATACTCAATGTATTGAACATTATGTTGCTCAAATAATTACAGCTATCGGGTCTGATATGAATGTCCAAAGTGTCCCCGCACATTACACGATGAGAGCCTTCATTGCTGACGTAT
>CAYYHC010000150.1:2709-5540 GCA_964471715.1 uncultured Lentimicrobiaceae bacterium
GCTTGTTTATATAACTCACAAGCATCGTTTACCACATTATAATATATTGTATCAAAATTGATATTGACATGGGTCGTATCCTGCAAATTATAGAAAGTAAAAAACGTGGTATCACCAACATTTCGAATCGTTCCGATGGTTTGAAAAGAGGTAATGTCGTATTGATATTCATTAATGGTAATATTGTTCAATCGCATGCAATCGTCGTGAATGGCGTATAGAGTAATTTCTTCTCCACATGCCAAAGTAGTATTTTCAACGGAAAGTGGTATATTTAAGTTACTTTCTGCAAAAAATGGAATGCTGTCAACACGGAAAGTGGCATTAATAATACAATTTTGTGCAATATTTTCAATTGAAAATACTAAAGTATCTCCCACATGTTGAATATCGGCGGGATGAAGATATATTCCATTAAGAAATATTGAATCAATATAATAGCAATTATAAGCATATACGTGGATTGGAATGGTATCTCCACAAGTAACGGGTGAGGCAGGTACGATAATTTCGCCGCCGCCTGTTGCATAACTATCAATGGTATAAGTAATTGTGTTAAAATATGCAATTAAATGTTGATTACTCAATACTTGCGGAATCGTAAACGTGGCAATGCCGTCAGTTAATTGATAATCATAAAAATATTCGCCGTTCAAAATAATGTAGTTGACGGCATAGCAATCATCGGGGGTAATGGTAAAAGTAATTGATTCGCCGCAAAGAGCAGTATCGGAAGCTAACGAGTGAGTAATTGTGCCACCGTCATGCGCCTCGGTTCTAATGGTGTAAATAATTGGTTTAAAGGATATATGAAGCTCAGAGTTGTGCGAAAGATTTTCTATAACATAAAGCGCTGAATCGCCAATTCGCGGATTCGTATTGTGCCGATATTCTAATAAATGATTGATACAAACACCATCCAAAATCACGGAATCGATTTTAAAACACCAATCGGGTACAATCGTAAAATGGAAATCCTCTCCACATAGAAGGGCCGTTGAATCATCGGTAATGAGCGAACCATTGGCATCGACTTGCAAGTTAATTTGGTGTTCTCTTTTTTGATAAGTCGCTTCAATAGTGTGGGCGGCGGTTATATCTTCAATAATGATAAAAGCTTCATAATCAATATATTCCAATTCAAAATTGGCATATATTCCGTCAATCCAAACAGAATCGATTTCATAGCAATCTTCAGGGGAAATGCTGTACATGGCGGCATCTCCGCACTGAATAGTGGTATTTCCTGTCGGTGCAATTGTCCCGTGACTATTTTGAATTGCAGTCACGGTATAAGTCATCATTTTGAAAGTAACACGTAATACATGATTTCTGTCGATATTTTGAATGTCCAAAAATGCGGAGTCCCCATAATGATCATCACTATTTGCTCTTATTTCCACCGAAGTATTGATGTAAATGCCATCTAATACGATCGAATCAATTTGATGACACAAGTCCGGAACAATAATAAAACTCATTGATTCACCGCAAAATAAGGTATCCATTCCTGTGTGTGTAACTGTTCCGTTTTGCCCGGCTACGACTTCCAACGTATAAGAAATTTGTTCAAAAGTGGCTGAAATAGTGTGATTTTCGCTGACATTAGTCAACGTAATTCGGGGAACTTGATTGAAAATTTCCACCAAATAATTACTATTGATTCCATCAATAAAAACATCTTTTAAACGATAGCATGGATAACTATTAAATGTGTAAGTTTGTGAATTTCCGCAATTTACAGTAGTAACGCCTGAAATTTCTCCGTTCCCGTCGGTTGAAGTTTGAACGGTATATTGAATGGTTCCGAAATAGGCTGCCAAAAGATGTTCCCCCGATAATTCCGTGAAATGATAAACTGACTGAATCGGCAATGACACTCCATCCAATAATACAGAATCGATTTCTTTGCAGTAACCGGGTGATAATGTGAAGGTTGTGGTATCGAAGTAGTGAGTTGAGGAGGGGTTAGAAGGGGTAATGTCCCCATTTCCATAAGTAATCGTTCTAAAATGGTAAGAAAGGGTGTCAAAAGCAACGTGCAGGATTTGATGCGCCGTAATATTTTGAATAGTATAGGAAGGAAGTGCTCCTAAATGGTTGGAATTTAGTACAATATCAGCAACTTGATAACCGGCTGCGGGCATTGGCGTACACAACAGGTCTTCGCCGTAAGTAACCTGAATACTATCTTGTCCTACGACGGTTCCACCTGCAATTTGCCACGTTCCTCCGATAGAATGGGTGGTTTTAACGATGAATTTTTTAATAGAGAAATATGCTTGAATGGTATGATTTGCCTGAACATCCGAGAAAAGATAAGTAATGGTTTCGGGATCGATAGTGGGATAAGGAACACCATCAATTAACACACTATCAAGCAGATAACCTTCCAAAGCGGTAATAACATAAGATTGATTATCGCCATAATTCACTGTACTGATGCCGGAAGGGGAAATGGTACCGCCTGTATTTGCCGAAGCAGTAATGGTAAAGGTAATCGGTGAAAAGATGACGGAAATTTGATGGAAATCGCGAATATTTTCAAAAGTATAAGACGATATTGCGCCCCAATGTGTGGTATTATCCACGATTACATCACTGATTTGATAACCGGTTTCGGGTGTAAATTGAAAAGTCACGGTGGTATCCCACGGGACAATAATGAACCCAAAAGCACCACCGTTAGGGGTAATGGTACCGCCGGTCGTTGCATGAATGCTGATAGAATATTCATTAATTTTAAAATCGACGCTAACCACGTGATTTTCATTGATATTGCGGATTGTATAGACGACGGGTTCATCGCTCACGCCACTCACAATCACGCC
>CAYYHC010000151.1:0-5491 GCA_964471715.1 uncultured Lentimicrobiaceae bacterium
CATTAGATGAAGTGGGAGAAGAAGTGGGCAGGTACATTCGTTTATGTAACTACTGTTCAGGACTTTGTATGCCGGAAATTGCTGCTATGGGCGCATTGGAACGCTTGGATGTTATGTTGAATGATGCCTTGTACGGTATTTTGTTCCGCGATATTAATCCGCAACGTACCATCATTGACCAATATTTTTCACGCATTATTAACGGATTTGCCGGCGTCATCATCAATACGGGCGAAGATAACTATCTAACTACCGCCGATGCTTACGAAGAAGCACATACCGTTTTGGCTTCCGACCTCATTAACGAACAATTGGCGTTGTTGGCCGGCATGCCGGAAGAACAAATGGGCTTGGGACACGCTTTTGAAATGGACCCGCAATTGGAAAACGGTTTCTTGTACGAATTGGCTCAAGCACAAATGACACGCGAAATATTTCCGAAAGCGACCTTAAAATATATGCCCCCCACTAAATTTATGACAGGTAATATTTTCCGCGGCGCCATTCAAGATGCACTTTTTAATGAAATTTCAATATGGACAGGTCAGGGAATTCAATTGTTGGGAATGATTACCGAAGCCATTCATACACCGTTTATGTCCGACCGTTATTTGGCTATCGAAAATGCGAAATATATCTTCTCAAATATGAAGAATATCGGTGATGAAGTTGAGTTTAAAGAAGGCGGTATCATCAAAAAAAGAGCACAAACCGTACTTGAAAATACGATCAATTTATTGGAAGATATTGCGAAAGAAGGATTATTTGATGCATTGGAAAAAGGATTATTTGCCGACATCAAGCGAAGCAAAAACGGTGGAAAAGGATTGGCGGGTGTAACTGCCAAAGGTGAGATGTACTTCAATCCGTTCATTTCCATAATGAAAGAAAGCAAAAGGGAAACGTGTACCCCTAAAATTGTCAAATAATTTTGAACATCTTTAAAAAAAAAGATAAGAATTATAAAGCAGTTTCTCTTTCCGAGCTCACTTGGCAGCGTTTTCGGAAAGAAAAACAGGGCGTTATGTCGTTGCTGTTCATCATTGCCGTCATCATTATTGCCATATTGGGATATTTAATTACACCTGATTCAACACCTTATTGTAATCATCAGCAGTTGGAAATTGCAATTAAGAATCCTGGATTTAACGTTCAATTATTGCAAGTGAAGTCCGAAGGAGAAATAGCGCAAAATCATTTTTTAAAGCGAATGATAGTTGGGCAACCGGCTCAATATCAAACTATTCCGATAGAGAAATTCCGGAAAGATGCAGATTCTGCATACGTAGTTTTGTATGGGGAAAAGGAAGAAATTGCCTACCCGTTGTCGGATTTGGCTGACAATGAACCGGTTATTACCAAAAAGTTTGTTTTGGGGACTGACCGTTACGGACGCGATGTATTAAGTCAGTTGATGATTGGTACGCGCATCAGCTTAGCGGTCGGCGGCATATCCGTATTCATTGCCTTAGTCATTGGAATCTTAATAGGCTCTATTGCAGGATATTACAGAGGAAAGATTGATGATATATTGATGTGGTTTATTAATGTGGTTTGGTCCATTCCGACCTTGTTGTTGGTTATTGCGATAAGTTTTGCATTAGGAAAAGGGTTTTGGCAGATATTCATTGCGATGGGATTGACGATGTGGGTTGATGTAGCGCGGGTAGTGCGTGGGCAAATCATAAGTTTAAGGGAAAAAGAATTTGTTGAAGCCGGCAAAGCGTTGGGATTCAGCAGTTTTCATATTATTTTTAAACACTTGCTGCCCAATATTTCCGGAACTATCATCGTCATTGCAGCCTCCAACTTTTCTTCTGCAATACTGATGGAAGCGGGATTAAGTTTTTTGGGAATTGGCGTACAACCTCCTACCCCGTCGTGGGGAATGATGATGAAAGAAAACTACGCCTATATTGTATTGGATAACGCGTACTTAGCCATTATACCGGGCATAGCCATCATGCTTCTGGTATTGGCATTTATGCTCATTGGAAATGCCATTCGAAATGCGATGGATGTAAGAAATTGATAAAATGAGAATTTTTAGAACATTAGAAGATTTACCTGTTTTTCGAAATCCGGTGGTAGCCGTCGGCTCTTTTGACGGTGTGCACTTGGGACATCACAAAATATTCGATTATTTAAAAATGGGGACACAAAAATACGAAGGTGAAAGCATCATCATTACTTTTGACCCACATCCCCAGACTTGTTTGCATCCCGAGCGTTCCGACTTTTTTTTGCTCAATACCTTAGATGAGAAAATTACCTTATTGGAACAGCAAGGTATTGATAATCTGATTATTATTCCATTTACAAAAGCCTTTTCGCAACTATCGTTTACCGATTTTCTCACTTTATTACAAACCAAAATCGGACTTCGTGCCATCGTGATGGGACCCAATCATAATTTTGGAAAAAATCGTGAAGGTAACTGCGAAACCATACACGAAATTTGCGCAAAAAATGGAATAGAAATTATATTAATCCCCGAGTTTTTGATTGATGAGAACAAAGTCAGGTCATCAAAAATAAGGGAACATATTATAAATGAAGAATTTAACCAAGCAGAAAAGCTATTGGGATACCCGTTGAAAAAAAAATAGAAACATTTTCACATCTGAAAAAAAAATAGTAATTTTGCACCCTAAAAACAAAAACTAATATTATTATATAAATTTATTAAAGAATATGGCAGCAATAGGAAGAATCCGTAAACACGGTGTGTTATTAATGATTATTATTGGTGTAGCGCTTCTCGCATTTATCGTAGGTGACCTTACCCGAATTATCCCATCTATCACCAATCAAAATTTATTGGCAAAAGTGGGTGGCGAAAGTATAAGAATGGAAAATAGAGAAAATACTTATACCGCTTATTACAATCAAAACAGAGCCTTGATGACGTTTCTCAACGGAACTACTTCAACAGATGACGCATTTGAACAATCAATTCACGATTTTACTTGGCAACAAGTTAAACAAGAAGTTTTGTTGGATGAACAATTGGAAAACTTGGGAATTCTTTTCCACGATGATTTAATTGCCAATATCAATAGTCAATTGATAGAAAGCCTTTCTTCTCAAACAAAACCGAGCACGAATGCTGAACAATATTTAATGCAAATGTGCTATCGTTTGTTGCAAACCAACCCCAACAACACGATTGAAACTATTATCGGTGCTTTGCAATCCATTGATGATTACAGAGGTAACGACATTTATAATATGTATAAAGCCATTGAAAGAATTGCCGTTTTGGATGCAAAAAGCAAAGCATATTTCGGATTAGTTGAAGGCTCTACCTATTTTTCTACCCCATTAGTAAAACAAATTGCCGACAATAATACCATTGCCACCATGCAATTTGCCGCCATCAATCCGAATGACCCTACATTTAAAGATATCAAGGTAACCGTTGAAGATAAAGAAATTAAAGACTTTTTCGACGCTCATAAAGACCGTTATTATGTAAAAGAGGATTGTAGAGACATCGACTTTGCCATTTTCCCGGTTGTTCCCACTACCAAAGATAGAAAAGACATTGCCGATACCGTTAATCATATTTTCCAACGTTTTGCAACTACGAACAGCATTCGTGATTTTGCAAGAACTGAAAAGAGAATCAGCAACGAAAGATTATTCAGCGTTAGCGAAGGCTCTTTCTGGTCATATAATGATTATACCGCTAATCATGTTCAATTAGATACATTAATGTATTTACAACATGGTAAATCCGCTTTACAAAAATATCAAATCACTCAAAATGAAAACTATTCATTGCCGGCTCCTTTGGATTCTGCCATATTCAAAACTCCTGCAGGCACATTAATTCCACCGTATTTGGATGGTAATTTCTGGTATTTCGGTAAAGTACGCGACATTGCCGCACGTCCTGACTCAATTAGAACCACTTTCCTTACCATTGATTTCAAAGTTGGACAGAATTCTACTTCCACTCGTACCAAAGAACAAGCTAAAGCATTGGCAGACAGCTTACAACAATCACTTCAAAGCAATCCTGATCCGATGGCAATCTTCACTTTGTTCCCCTCTTATAAAAATGAAAGATTCTTCCAAAAAGATTCAACCCATTGGTTTGAAGATGCTCCCGATACAATGTACAATCACTTAATTGCTACTCCTATAGGTGGTTTCTATCAATACGAAGCACAAGATTGCTACTTGATTTTCCAAGTTCTTCAAAAAACACAATTGGTGGAAAAAAGACAATATGTATTATACCCTGTTCCTGTTGAAGCTTCTAAAGCCACTATCGAGGATTTACGCTCTAAAGCCAACTCCTTAGCCGCTGAAAGCGACAACGTTGAAAAATTAAACAAATTGGCTCAAAGCAAAGGCGCAATTATCATTAAACAAACTCACGTCACCAATATGCAAGGTGTGATTTCTACCAATATGCAAGAAAGTTTGATGTGCCGTGAAGCCATTAGTTGGGCATTTGAAAAAGAAACAGAATTGGGACACGTATCTCGTACCTCCTTTGATGGAAGATTTATGTACTCTATGTACAACCAACAACCTCAATTAGGCGACGAAGCCATCATCGTTGCAGGTTTGAGCAAAATTCAAGAAAGAGGAAAAGCTGAATTTGATAACGTTAAAGACATTATTAAAGAAGAATTGACCGCTCAAAAGAAGAAAGATGCTATTGAACAACAATTAAAAGGTGAAATTGCAAAATCCACTATTCCTGAATTGGCAAGTAAATACAATGCACAAGTTCGCGACAGCGTTAAGGTTAGCTTGATGCAATCCAACCCTTACGGTATTGAAAACAGTGCCATCGGTAAAATCTACACATTGGCTGCCAACAGCAAACCTAACGTAGTCAGCGGTAAAGATAACGTTTACTTGGTTTCTATCTATAATGAAGAAAAAGGTACCGCCACTCCTACTCTCGGTTTGGAAAAGAATGTACTTCGCGAAGTTGTAATGGGCAGAAGCAGAGGAATGCAACAAATCGTATTGGATGAATTGGAAAGCAAAATCACCATCATTGATAGAAGACACAACTTCTACAAAGGAAATCAATAATGGTTTTTTATTTCGTAAGAATTATAGATGAGAAAAACAAAATTTCAAATTATACTTAAATGGGGAGCCTTGCTTGGAGCAGGGCTTTCTCTCATTAGATTGCTCAACTTTTTTTCACGCAATATCGAATACTCGTTCGGTCCGGTATTTGATTTGCTCATGATAGTTGCTTTCGTTGGCGTTTTATATGCATGCATCAAGGAGTATCGAGACAAATGTCTTGATGGCATTATCAAATTTACAAAAGCCTTTTGTGTGGGTGCTTCCGTGGTATTTATCGCATTTGTAGCCGTGTTTGTATATCTCAATTTTCACTATACCGTTATTGAAAAAGACGGAATCGAAAAACATAACCAACGTAATATTGAACTCGCATACCAAAAAATTCAAAAAGATACAATTACCAACGATGAAATCAAAGACTATTGTC
>CAYYHC010000152.1:0-5394 GCA_964471715.1 uncultured Lentimicrobiaceae bacterium
GTGGTAAAATGGCTTTTGGACTTAGGCAAGAAATGGAATTTGGACGCCAAGCGCGACGAAAGAGGTAATGTCCTGATTTCCAAGCCCGCCACTCCCGGAAAAGAAAACGTTACCCCCCTCATTCTACAGAGCCATGTGGACATGGTTTGCGAAAAAAATGCCACTACCGATTTCGATTTTACAAAAGATAGTATTCAACCTTACATTGACAATGGCTGGATAAAAGCAAAGGGTACGACTTTGGGTGCTGATGATGGTATTGGCGCTGCCATTGCTTTGGCTCTTTTGGAAGCCAAAGATATTGAACACGGTCCGTTGGAAGCTCTTTTCACCGTTGACGAAGAGGTGGGTATGACCGGTGCATTTGCCCTGCAACCCAATTTTATGAAAGGTAAAATGTTGCTCAATCTGGATTCTGAAGACGAAGGCGAATTTTTCATCGGTTGCGCCGGCGGAAAAGATACGACCGCTTACATTGATTGCGAGTATGAAAACGTACCTGCCGGCAGCTTGGCTTACAACATTAAGGTTACGGGATTAAAAGGCGGACATTCCGGTGATGACATCAACAAAGGTTTGGGAAATGCCGTTAAGATACTCAACCGTATTTTGTGGAACGCTTACCAGGATTATGACGTAAGAATTGCCGACATCAAAGCCGGAAATTTGCGTAACGCAATTGCCCGCGAAGGAATGGCTTTGGTGACCGTTCCCAAAAGTGAAAAAGCTGATTTTGAAGAATATATCACATCCGTCAACGCTATTTTTAAAAATGAATTTCATAAAACCGACCCGGATGTAAACATCTCTTTTGAAACGGCTAAAATGCCTGCCAAGATTTTAGACGAAGGAATCCAAATCGATTTGATGAATGCACTTTACGTTTGTCCTCACGGCGTTTTTGCCATGTCGCAAGATATTGACAATCTGGTTGAAACATCCAGCAATTTGGCATCGGTAAAAATCGAAAACGACAGAATCGTGATTTGCACCAGCCAACGCAGTTCGGTGGAATCGAAGAAACAAGCGGCCGTTGACCGTGTTTCAGCTACTTTTTATATGATTGGTGCTGAAGTCATTAACTCTGACGGTTATCCGGGCTGGGAACCGAATCCCGATTCTGAAGCCTTAAAAACGTTAGTTACCGCTTATCAAACCGTATTCCACAAAGAACCCAAAGTAAAAGCCATTCATGCCGGATTGGAATGCGGCCTTTTCTCACAAAAATATCCCGGATTGGATATGGTATCATTTGGACCGACTTTGCGCGGGGTGCATTCTCCTGATGAAAAACTGGAAATTGATACCGTGAAAATGTGTTGGGACTTGACTTTAGAATTTTTGAGAATTTTGAAATAAATAGTGAAGAAATACTACTTTGCGGTTGTCATCGCGCTGCTTCCCGGTCTCCTGTTTTCTCAAATTTATCCCGAAAATAAACCGGCAAAACCTCTGGAATCGCTTAGTATTGCAGAGGTAGATGCCGTTTTTAAAGAGGCTAATCAACAATACAAACAGCAAGAAATTACAGAATTTGCCGATGAAATGTGCCGAAAATTAAATGGCACGATGCTCATTTCGCAAAATGATGTAATTATGGTGAACAAAGCAAGTGGTTATAAAATATTGACCGCCAACCATTCCGATCCCTTCAATCAAATCACTGACACCACCCTTTTTGAATTGGCGTCCGTATCGAAACAGTTCACGGCAACGGCAATTTTAAAATTGGTATCGGAAAATAAAATGTCCTTGGACGACCTTCTTACAAAATACTTCCCTCAGCTCCCCTACAACGATATTACTATTCATCATCTACTGACACACACATCGGGTTTGCCCGATTATTTTGATTTTAGCGAAAGCTGGTTTGATACAACGCATCTCATTAATAATATGGATGTTATCAATATTTTAGAAACTCAAAAACCTGAAATTTTATTTTTACCCGGCACCAAATTTGAATACACCAATACCAATTATATCCTTTTGGTGGCCATTGCGGAAAAAGTCTCGGGAATACCTTTTGAAAAATATGTTTCCGAAAATATTTTCAAACCGGCAGGGATGAAGCATTCGTGTTTTGTAACGGAAATGGAAGACAGAATTTTATCAGGCTGTGCCATAGGACATTACAAAGATGGAAAACCGTTAGGATTACGTTATATGGACGGTTCGATAGGTGATAAAGGAATCTATTCGACCATCGGTGACCTATTTCTGTGGAACAAAGCATTTTTTGAAAATAAGATAATTCCTGAAAAATACGTACAGTTAGCCACTCAACCCCAAAACAATCTGAAATCGGGTATGCCGGCGAAGTTGTACGGTTACGGATTTCGCATAGAAGAGAGTCCCGAATACGGAAAATTGATTTACCACGGCGGTTTATGGCACGGTTATCACCATTTAATGCTTTATTATCCCGCCCAAAACATTTATATGGTATTCTTGAGCAACTATTATAATCGCGCTCACATCGGAAAATCAAGCCAAGTACTGCACATTCTTTGTGGTGCTTGAAATAAGCATCATCGAAAAAATAAGCGCATTATTGAAATGAACAACATTTATTTGAAAAAAAATATTGAAAGTCAATCAAATATCAAGAATATTTTATAACTTTGCCGCGAATTTCTCAACAAGTGTTGAAGTGGGAAATAGAAAAGAAATATAAACACAAAAAAATAGAAAGATTATAAGTATGAAAGTTATAAAAAGTTATTTTATCGGGGTATCCCTCCTTTTTATTATTAGTGTAGCATTTACCGCTTGTAAAAAGGATTGTGTTTGTTTAGTAACACGAACCACCGTAACCACTTCTAATAATATATCCTGCGAAATGGGAAAATTAACGGAAGATGATTGCTTAAGTTATAATGATTCCATCAATGACAGCGAAGGTGTAACACGCGTTATTACTTGTAATTTGAATTAATAATATAAATTTAATGAAATGAAAAAAATATTAGGTATTTGTATGATAGTTGCTTTTTCTGCAGCTTCAATTATTTCTTGTCAAAAAGAATGCGTATGTGAAAAAACATATACAAGTGATGTAAACTTATCGGATACGATTCCTGCACAAACAGTAACCACTACTTATTCCGAAAAAGGTTATGATAAAAGAGAATGCGAGTCATTAAGTTATGAAGAAACAGATAGTGCTTATAGTACAAAATTTACTTGCAGTTTACAATAAATAAACATTCCATATTGAGAAGGCTGTCTTTTTCAAGATAGCCTTTTTTATTAATTAGTACACAATGCAAAACGCTGAAGATAAAGAAGATATAATTAAATCTAAAATAGTACTTGAAGTTTTTACCATTGCCTCCGAGTACTGCTTATTCGTGGATAAGATTGAGAATTACGAACAAGCGGAATCATTCTCATTTTTACAAAAGATATTGTCGGCTTTGTACTTAAAAGGTGCCCTTTTCCCCTCAGTAGAGATTGAAGACGATTCTGCCAATGAACGGTTTGTTACGGAAGAAGAGTATGAAACCCTTCGCTACAAATTATCACGGTTTTTTGGAGACAAAGATTATTATTCTGCCGTTGATTTATCTTCTAATGATATTAATTCTGTTCCTGTGACACTTTCAGAATTGTTGGCGGACATCTATTTGGATTTAAAAGATTTTCTGCTATTGTATAGTAAAGAGCAACAAGCTGCCAAGGAGAATGCCATCGCCTCGTGCCACTATTATTTTCTTACCAATTGGGGAATGAAAATTACATTAGTTCTCCCATATCTGCATTTTATTTTAGCAGCTCCCGTTGAAGATGAAGATGATTGATAAATTAGTATTTTATCTCACAGCATTTAAAAAAAGCATATTTTTGCACTTGAAAACAATTTTGTTTTAATAGATATAAATCTTTATTAATCAATTGTTTACAAAATAGGAAAGAAGAAGAAAGCCGATGAAATTTAAAATTAATTTGAATAATTTAAAAAAAGAGACACGATGGACCATCATGGATTCTTACATCTTATTCAAATTTTTAGGTTCTGTCGTTTATTCTATTGCACTTTTAATGACGATTATTGTGGTGTTTGATATTTCGGAAAACATTCATCGTTTTTTAGAAAATAATATTCCCGTATCTATCATTATCACAAAGTATTATCTGAATTTCATACCTTATTTTGTCAATCTGTTTTTTCCTCTTTTTACGTTTATTTCCGTAATATGGTTTACTTCCAAGCTATCCGGTTTTAATGAGATTATTTCTTTTTTCAACGGAGGGGTCAGCTTTTATCGTTTTGCCGTACCATATATTGTCGGTTCCATTATTTTGTGCATTATTTCATTGGCAATGTCCAATATTGTTGTTCCGAATACGAATGAACGGATGCATAATTTTAAAGACGCTTATGTATATAAAAAGAAAATAATTACAAGTTCGGATATTCATTTTCGCAATTCGCCGCAGACTTATGTATATGCCGAAAGATGGAAAAAGAAAACTTCTGAAGGGGAAAAATTCACTTATGAAGTTTTTGACACGAATATTATTTCATACAAATTGAGTGCCTCCGAAATTAAATACAATGATGACAACGGTCACTGGGTACTTTACGACTACAAAATTCGTTCCTTCGATACCAACGGAGTAGAGCATATTTGCGCCGGTGATATATTAGATACCACTTTTACGTTTTTGCCTTCCGATTTCGAGAACGACAAAACGGTAGCAGAGACCATGTCATATCGAGAATTGATTCGATTCATCGACAAAGAGAAGAAAAAAGGTTCGGGATTAGTAAAATTTTATCAGATAGAACGACAAAAGCGATTGGCAAATCCGTTTTCCATCATCATTATGACGTTATTGGGATTAAGTGTTGCTGCTCGTAAAACACGTCGCGGAGTGGGCGTCCATATCTTTATCGGACTATTTTTTGTCTTTAGTTTTATCTTTTTCCAACAAGTATCGAATGTCTTTGCCATCTCCGGACAACTTTCGCCTGCGTTAGCCACTTGGTTGCCCAATATTCTTTATTTCTTTATTTGCATAATTCTATTACGATTTACTCCGAAATAAAAAAAACATGTACTTTTGCCACAAATTTTAAAATAATGTCAATAGTTGTAAAAAACATATCAAAACAATTCGGTTCACAATGGGCATTGAAAGATGTCAGTTTCACCGTAAATGAAGGAGAAGTTGTCGGCTTCTTAGGTCCTAATGGTGCAGGGAAATCTACCATGATGAAAATCATCACTTGTTACCAGCCACCCACTTCAGGTGATGTATCCGTTTGTGGATTAGATATTTGGAACGATTCTTTGGAATTAAAGAAAAAAGTGGGCTATTTGTCGGAAGCCAACCCATTGTATTATGAAATGTACGTCACCGAATTTTTGGAATTTGTGGCCGGTC
>CAYYHC010000153.1:0-5361 GCA_964471715.1 uncultured Lentimicrobiaceae bacterium
GTCGGATAGCCCCTGCTTTTCTATTTATTGTTTCCTTCTATCTTCCTTCTCCTGAGCAGCGCCTGCTGCGGGGTATCCGCTACAATCGTTGGCGCAGAAGGACAAAAAAGGGCAATCTTTCGACTGCCCTTTTCAATAACAAATCAATTTTTCAATTATCTTGCATAGTTTACGGAACGAGTTTCTCGAATTACCGTAATTTTAATTTGACCCGGATAAGTCATCTCATTTTGAATTTTCTTCGACAAGTCGAAAGAGATTTGATTGGCTTGTTCATCGGTAACTTTTTCTGCACCAACGATCACGCGCAATTCACGACCGGCTTGGATAGCGAATGTTTTTACAACACCCGGATAGGTCAACGCCAGGTTTTCAAGGTCATTCAAACGTTTCATGTAGGCTTCCACCACTTCGCGACGTGCACCCGGACGTGCGCCGGAAATCGCGTCACACACTTGAACCAACGGAGAAATCAAACTTGTCATTTCCATTTCATCGTGGTGAGCACCAATCGCATTGATAATTTCGGGACGCTCTTTGTATTGTTCTGCCAATTGGGCACCAAACAATGCGTGCGGCATTTCTGGTTCGGTATCCGGAACTTTACCAATATCGTGTAATAAACCGGCTCTTTTTGCCATTTTGGCATTTAAACCCAATTCCGCTGCCATCGTTGCACATAAATTGGCAACTTCTTTCGCATGTTGCAACAAATTCTGTCCGTAAGAAGAACGATATCTCATTTTTCCAACCAAACGCATCAATTCGTGAGGCATATTGTGGATTCCCAAATCAATGCAGGTACGTTTTCCGATTTCAAGAATTTCTTGTTCAACCTGCTTTTTCGTTTTCGCCACGATCTCTTCAATACGAGCCGGGTGAATACGACCATCGGTAACCAATTTTTGAAGTGACAAACGAGCAATTTCGCGGCGTACAGGGTCGAAGCTGGAAAGAAGAATGGCGTCAGGTGAATCGTCAATAATGACATCCACACCGGTAAGATTTTCCAACGCACGAATGTTACGACCTTCGCGTCCAATGATTCTACCTTTAATTTCATCATTTTCGATGTTGAAAACTGAAACTGCATTTTCGAGTGCCGTTTCCACACCGGTACGTTGTATCGACTTGATAATCACCTTCTTCGCTTCCATGTTGGCGGTATTGTGAGCTTCATCCACAATATCTTTAATCAGTACCATCGCTTCGGCTTTGGCTTCATCCTGCATCAATTGCATTAGTTGTTCTTTGGCTTGTTGACAAGACAATTCCGCAATAGATTCCAACTTCGCTTTTTGAATAGAGGTCTGTTTATCCAATTCCGCTTGTTTTTGGGTAGTAGCTTCCATTTGGCGGGTCAGATTCTCTTTCAGCGTGTTGTTTTCTGTAGCTTTTCGATTATTTTCTTCAATTTTTTGGTTTAAGTTGGCTTCTTTTTGTTTAATTCTGTTTTCGGCGATTGCCATTTGTTGATTTTTCTCGTTGACAGCTTTTTCGTGTTCGCCCTTCAATTGTAAGAATTTTTCTTTCGCTTGCAGAATTTTCTCTTTTTTGAGTAGTTCGGCATCTTCCTCCGATTTCTTTTTTAAAGATTTAGCTTCAGCTTGAGCTTTTTGCAGCAATTCCTGACTGTTTTTGGTAATCGTTTTTTTAAGCAGCGTGTACGACAACGCAATACCCACCACTGCGCCAATCACGATTCCAATAATAATAAGTAGTATATCCATAATTTGTTTTTAAGATTAATAATATGTTTATATATATAGTTTAAGTGTTTCACAAAAAAAGCCCGCATAACGTTCCATAGGGTTTCTATAAACTCCTAATCTTCACGGTGAAGGAGCCTTGCCTTCTCGAAAGTCCTTTGAGTGCCAAAGCACTTTACCAATGGTAATAAGGCCGGTTCTTAAAAGCAATTGAGCCTATCCTTCGTTTGTATAATGTTGAGTTTAACAAACGTATCTGAACGTATGCGGGTTTTTGTATTTTATTCAAAGAACGTATCAACCAACGACTTACTGTTGTGTTGCATTATCCACTACATATGTATCCTCCAATATTGCCACGCATTTTCTTACTTCTTCCGACAAGTCCTCCAATCTTTCCATTTGGGGAATCAGGTTCTCCTCGTATGCGTTTATCTTATCCTCTTTGGCTATATAATTAATCATCAATTCAAGCAATATTTTAGATAGTAAATCTTGATGATCGGTATAAGCCCATTTTTTTGCAAATTGTAGAAATTTATCGTTGATTCTTTTTTCGGCTTCACGATAGTAAAATTCATGCTCTTTATTCACCCGAATGTCTATCACACGCTGAGCAATCGTTACCGTAATATGAATTTTATTATCTTCCGTTTCCATTTTCACCATTTATGAAGCCAATGCAATTGTCAATCTCCCGCACTAATTCGTTTATTTCCTTTTTTACTTCTGTTTTATCTTCTTTTTTTAATAATGTGTGTGTTATCGTTACTAAATTGTGTTTTTCTCTCCATCCGTTTTTTTCCTGTTGCTCTTCTTCCAACTGTTTTTTTAATTGTGCATTTTCTTCTCTAAGTAATTGAACCTCTTTTTGATACTCGGTCAACCTAATGATGGAATCCTTGAGCGCATATTCGATATTATTACAATGTTGAGAAAAAGATGCCATACTTTCAATTAAAGTGCAAAAATAATGAAATAATTTGTGGTAAAGAGTATTTTGAAGAAAAAAAACAGCATTTTTTTAAATAACCGCTTTATCATTTTGATAATCAAGTAGAAAATGACTGAAAACAATGACTGAAGACGATGACTGATGACGATGACTAAAGACGATGGCTGAAGACGATGACTAAAGACGATGACTGAAGACGATGACTAAAGACGATGACTGATGACGATGACTAAAGACGATGACTGAAGACGATGGCTAAAGACGATGACTGAAGACGATGACTAAAACGATGACTGAAGACGATGGCTGAAGACGATGACTGATGACGATGACTAAAGACGATGGCTGAAGACGATGGCTAAAGACGATGACTGAAGACGATGACTGAAGACGATGACTAAAGACGATGACTGAAGACGATGACTAAAACGATGAACATGACGATGACCAATAATAAAATACTTACGAAGACAAAACATTATGCTTCCAATAATTAAATATCAAACTAATTATCATTTAAAATTGATTTGTAATATTTTGATTATTAGTAATTTAAAAATAAAATCAAGTTTCATCATTAAAAATAATGAAAAAACATACAAAAAAATAACCCAAAACCAAAGTTCAAAGCGATGGGCTGCCATTTTTTTTCTAATTTTGCTTGCCAAAATAGAACCATGCAAACAATTGATTTAGTGACAAAAAATGGGAATCGCTCTTCGATAATGATTACATCGGATAGAAGTGTCTGTAGCGACTTCATTTCGGATTTACAAAAACAGAACAGAAAAGTGGTGGCAATTATTGACAGTCACTTGGCAAAATTGTACGGAAACTATTTTAATTGCGCACAAATTTCAATCGAAGCCGACGAAAAGTGCAAAACTTTTGACACTATTATTCAAATTCAGACGCAATTATTGCAGATGAATGTCGGGAAAGAGCTGTTTTTGATAGGTATTGGGGGCGGAATTATTACCGATATTTGCGGATTTGTGGCGTCGATTTATAAACGAGGGGTTGATTTTGCTTTTATTCCGACCACTTTTTTGGCTATGATTGATGCTGCCATCGGTGGCAAAAACGGTGTAAATGTTTTGACTTATAAAAATATGGCGGGAACCATTCGGCAACCGCAACGCATCATCATTTACACGCCGTTTCTCAATACATTATCCGACAGACTGTTCCGCTGCGGCTTGGCGGAAATGCTGAAAATGTTTATTATCACCGGACAACATTATGAAGATGCCGTTTCGTTTTTTTCAGGAAACAACATCACCGACCTCCTCCCCGACCCTGCCGCCACAGACCGGCTACACTTTTTCATAAAACATGCAATTGAAATTAAATGTTCTTTCGTAAAAGATGACGAATTTGATGTCGGAAACCGCAGACTTCTGAATTTGGGACATACCTTTGCACACGCCATAGAACATTGTGATTCAACAATTTTGCATGGCGAAGCGGTGGCAATGGGCATTATTTGTTCGGCAAAATTGGCAAAAAGCTCTATTTACGAACGCTTGTGCATTGATTTTAAAAATTGTAATCTTCCCATTTCATTTCCAAAGAACATTTCGAAAAATTGTTTAAAATCCGCCTTTTTAAATGACAAAAAGAATGAAAGTAATCAACTGACTGTCATCCTTTTACATAACTTAAATAACTTATCTGTTATTTCGATGGAGGTGGAAGATGTTTTGGAAATATTGTAATTGTGATACACACATTGAAATATGCCGTTTTTATATTTCTTTAATCATTTCAAACTGTTTCCCTGTTATCTCGATATTTTTTGACTTTAGAAAATCAATAATCGAACTACAAGCAACATCCGTATTTATCAATTTTGTTTTTGGATTTTGATTAAGCCTGCTCATTTCGTGAAGTAACATAGAAGCAATTCCATTCCTTCTATATGCTTTGCTTACGGCTATTTGGGTAATATCCCCGGAATTAGGCTCAAAAATGCAATATCCTATAAGTTTTTTATTGGAAAATACGCCTAAACAGATAAAATCTTCTCTTGCTCTCCGAATGGATTCAAAGCTGTTCTGCCATGAAGGATAAAAATCCCAAAAATCGGAAATCAAATCATATTCATCCATATTAAACAATTCAATTGAATGGCGGATATCAGAGTTTTTGATTTCATTTTTTAGTTCTTCATTTTTCCAAACGAAATAATTAAACTCACGTGTTACCTTAAAGCCGATTTTGCGATAAACAGAAATGGCTTTCTCATTATGCTGCAATACTTCTAAGAGATAATGATTAATATTGGCTTCTTTCAGATATGGTATTGAATATTCAAATATTTTTGTTGCCAAACCTTGCCCTCTGTATTCTTTGAGCGTTCCTGTCCCGGTATCGTAAGCCATTTTTGTCCCGTTAAAATCTCCAATCCCGTTCAACGTAAATGCAACAATCTCTTCCCCTTCAAACGCGGCAAACGATAAATCGGGATTAAAACCACGTCTTTTCCACATAGTTTTGAGTTCGTCAGCGTTTAGTTGAATATCATAGTCGGCAAATGCTTTACCAAATGCTGTCAATATTTTCTCATAATCCACTTTTTCGAGTGATTTTATTTTCATGTCATATTTTTTTTGGTTTCTATAACGGACTTTTACTAAATGGTGTTTTGACCCGTAAAAAAACGAGTATTTATTGTTATTAATTGAGTTGCAAATA
>CAYYHC010000154.1:0-5299 GCA_964471715.1 uncultured Lentimicrobiaceae bacterium
GCATCGACCAAAATGTGACTACCTATTCCGTAAATTTAGGTAACTCTTATACGTTCAATGGTTTAACAGCCGGCAACTATACCATTTCGGTATTGGATGCCAATCAGTGCTTATTTGAAATTCCATTTACAATTGGTACGCCTAACTTGTTGGTTCTATCGGAAGTATCCGTAATCATGCCGTCTTGTAATCAAGCTGCTGATGGTCAATTCGTGGTCGATGTTGCGGGTGGCACTGCACCATTCACACTTAACATGGATGGAAATGATGTGGCTGTTATGCAAAATGAAGGGAATCAACAAATTACAAATATTGCTGCGGGAGTTTATAACCTGACGGTGACGGATGCTAATGGTTGTGCCGCTTCACTCACGGTTACGGTTAACGAACCGGATGCTTTGGTTCTGCAAAATGTGGCGGTTGTAAATGTCTCTTGCAATGGTTTCGATGATGCTACCGTTGAAGTCGCTTTCACCGGCGGAACAGCTGCCTACACTTTATGGATTAATAACAACGAACAAACGACCACTGTTAACAACATTCAAAATGTAACGTTTACCAATTTGCCTGCCGGAACGCACGTGGTTACAGTCCAAGATGCAAATGGATGTAACACTACATTGAATGTTGACATTACCGAACCGGCATTGCTTACCGTTATCGCCGATAACATGGTGGATGTGCTTTGTTTTGGTGATGTAAATGGCGAAGTAACTGTTACTCCTGACGGTGGAACGGCTCCTTATACCGTTCAGGTGAATAATGAAACTGTTATTATTAATGCCGGTGGTACTCATACATTTACGGGATTGTCGGCAGCTAATTATGTGGCTTCTGTCACCGATGCGAATGGCTGCCAAGCACAAGCCGACTTCACAATTAATTCGCCTGAATTATTGTCCGTTCAAACGACTGCAATAGTAGAACCTTCATGCTTCCAAGGTGCAGACGGAACCATAACTGTGGCAATTGCAGGCGGCGTAGCTCCTTATACCGTTTTACTCAACAACGTACAAGTTGCCAATGTCGCCGTTGCAGGTGACCAACTATTAACGGATTTGACGCAAGGCGTTTATGCGATTATGGTGGTTGATGCGAATGGTTGCCAAATAGAAACTTCCGCAACTGTCAATGAACCCGAAGAATTGTTGCTCCATCAAGTTGCCGTTACCGATATTTCTTGTAATGCCGGCAATGACGGCACCGCTACGGTCAACGTTACCGGAGGTACTGCCGATTTCGATTTGTGGATTGACAATAATCAACAACCTACCAATTTGTCCGCTGTAAACATCAATGCACAATTTGTTGATTTGGTTGCAGGACAGCATATTATCACTGTTACAGATGAACACAATTGTACGACAACCTTAACGGTTACCATTAGTGAACCTGCTGCCGTTACTGCCTTGGTGGACAGCCTTTCTGCGGTACTTTGCTATGGCGATAGTACAGGAATTGCTCACATCAGCATTAGTGGTGGTATTCATCCGTATTCTATTTTGATAGATCCGGCTTTGAACGCTTTCCCATTGGATACGGCAGGGAATTATATCTTCATGGGATTGTGGGCGAACAATTATAATGCGGTTATTACAGATGCCAATGGTTGCCAAGGAACTGTACAATTTACAATTAGCCAACCTGATACGTTAGTGGCGGATGCTTCTGTTGTTGCCAATGTATCTTGTTTCGGCAATAGTGATGGCGAAGTGGTGGTTACTCCTACGGGTGGTACCATTCCTTATGAATATAATTGGCAAATCAGACCTGAAAACGATTCCACTTTGCTTAATGTTGCGGCAGATGATTATGTGGTTTATGTAACCGATGCTAATGGTTGCTTGGCTTCCGACAGTGTTACCGTTACCGAACCGCAATTGTTACAACTTAATATTGTGAGCGTTACACCAAGTTGCAATGGACAACCCACGGGCGTCATTGTTGTAGAAGGTATTGGCGGAACTCCGCAATATAATTATGAATGGAATACAGGTGCCGTTACCGATTCTGTGGATGGTTTGGCAGTAGGTTTCTATACCGTTACCATTACCGATCAAAATGGCTGTACTGATACGGTGGATATTGAAATGCCATTCCACGAAATACCTAATTTATCGGTAGTTACTACGGATGCTTATTGCGATAGAAATGATGGAACTGCTGCCGTTGTCGGCGATAGTATTAATAATTACACCTATTCTTGGACTGCCGATAATAATCCGAATGCTCCTGTCAATGACCAACTTTATGCCGGTGATTACATTGTGAGCGTTGATGATGGAATCTGCGCGGTAGCTATGCCATTCAGTATTGGCAATATCCCGGGACCAAATGCCGAATTTTCTATTGAACCTTCCGTATTCATGCAAGGTAGTGCCACCTCTCGCTTTATTGACTATTCTTCCAATAGCGTTGTTACTTGGCTTTACGATTTTGGCGATGGTGCTTTCTCCAATCAACAAAATCCGATGTATGAGTACACCGAAAGTGGTACTTATGAAGCGGTGCTTACCGTTACCGATGAACATAACTGTACGGATACTGCCATGCAGGTAGTTACCGTTATCCCGAATGTCATTGTTTATGTTCCTAATGCGTTTACTCCTAATGGTGATGGAATGAACGATGTTTGGTTGCCGATATTCAGCAATATTGATAATGAAAAATATTCAGTTTGTGTTTACAGCCGCTGGGGAGAATTAATCTTTGTATCCAATGAACCTAATGTCGGCTGGGATGGAACTTGTGGCGGAAAACCTGCACCTCCTGCGGTATATACATATATGATTGAATATTACAATCTAATGGGTAAGAAAGAAATTAAGACGGGAATTGTTACGATTGTACGATAAATGATGAATAAGCACTTTTTGTTCTCGGTACTTATTTTGAGTATTTTGCTCATTTCTTGCGATAAATTTGAGGATGGTGGATATTATTATAATGCTCAAAAAAATCTGCAAGGAACATGGTCGTATCGGCAAGTAACTGAAAATTATATTCCTTTGGATGCACCCGTTTTTGATTCTTTGTATAGAAATTCTACAGTTGAATTTGAAATGGATGGAACGGTTTGTTTCGAAAATAAATCAATAAACGATTTGCTTGTAGATAAGCAAGTTGCTTACTATTCGTTCGGTGTCGATAAGTCGGAATTGAATATTACGTTCTCGATTTATCCCCGTAAAACTGTTAGCTATACCATTACTTGCTTGACAAAAAATGAACTTGTTGTAGAATATTTTGGAGATAATGACGTTAGTTATCAATTGGAACTGATTAAAAAGAATTAAAAATGAAGAAAAATATTTTACGTGCATTATTACTATTATTGGTATTAGCAACAACCTCTTGTCGATATGAAGAAGGCCCTTATGTCAGCTTTATATCTCCTGAAAACCGCATTGTCGGCTATTGGGAACTTAGTCATGTGAAATTGAATGGAAATGAAATCACTACGTCTTCTAACCCTGCTAATCAAGTAGGAAACTATTATGCTTTTTTTATTGAAAGAATGCTGTCGGTGACGACCATCATCAATCAAGTAAGAATGGAATCTGTTTCAGGATATTGGGAATTTAGTGATAATGAAAAAGAATTGATAGTTAATTTCGTCTTGGCTAACAAAACGTATAGCTATATCGCTAAGATAAAACTATTGTCTTCAAAAGAGTTAATTTATGAATATACTGATGAAAATGGCGATTCCTGGAGACTGCAATTCGATAATCGTTCCTAATTATTTGAATGATGAAAATTAAACATATTATCAAATTATCCGTTATCTTGATATTGATTACGGCTTTGGCAGGTTGTCAACCTAAAATTTATGGAGCAAGAAAACACAAAAAAGACCGTAATTGCGGTTGCGAAATTAGGTACCCTTCTTATCAAAATGGGATTATAACATATATTGATAATAATGATCAAAATGAACGCTAAAAAAGTATTAAAGGAAGTTCAAAACTATTTTTTTATTTGCATAGGTTTAGCCCTTTTCACTTTTGGTTGGACGGCTTTTTTAATACCCAATCAAGTGACCGGCGGTGGAATAAGCGGTATCGCGGCGATTATTTATTTTGCGTCGGGAACCATTCCTGTTGGGGTTACAACATTAGTACTCAATTTGATTTTGGTTTCATTTGCTTGGAAAGTGCTCGGTAAAAAATTCTGTATTGATACCCTGATATGCACGGTTATTCTATCACTGTTTATGTCTCTCGGGCAATATCTGTTTCCCGAGCCATTGGTGAAAGATGATCCTTTCATGTGCGCGATGATCGGTGCCGCTCTTTCCGGCTTTGGCGTCGGATTGGCTCTCACTTATGGCGGCAATACCGGCGGAACTGATATTATAGTGCTGATGATTTCCAAATATCGCAACATCTCATTTGGTAAAGTGACACTTTATTTGAATATTTTTATCGTCCTATCTTCTTATTTTATAGTCCAGTCGCTCGATAAATTAGTTTATAGCGTTGTCGTGCTTTTTGCCTATATTTTTATCTCCGACATTGTCATTGATGGCTACAAACAGACATTTCAGTTTATGGTCTTTTCATCCAAAAATCACGAAATTGCCGAGAAAATCAATACCGAACTGAAACGCGGTGCTACATTTTTAAAAGGAGTCGGCAGCTATAACAAACAAGAAACCGAGGTTTTGCTCATTATTGCGCATCGCACCGACAAAGCTAATATTATTAGAATTATTAAAGAAATTGATAGTGGCGCATTTATCTCTATCTCAAAGGCACAGAGCGTGTTTGGAAAGAATTTTGAGAGAATACGCTAATACCTTAAAGGATGGAAACAATTAAACGTATTTTTAAAATCGGTGTTGGACCTTCAAGTTCTCACACCATGGGACCGGTGAAAGCCGCACAAACTTTTCTAACTCTTATTCCCAATGCAACACGCTATCACGTAACGTTATACGGAAGTTTGGCTGCCACCGGGAAAGGACACTTAACGGATGTATCTCTTTTCAATGCTTTTGAAAATAGAAGACTCACTATTGATTGGGAGCCGGAAATATTTCTTCCAGAACATCCTAACGGAATGGAATTTATTGCTTATGATGAACATAATAATGTATTATTGCAAAAGCGTTATTTCAGTATCGGGGGCGGTGATATTTCGGAAACCGGTACTCGTGAGGATACGAAAATAATTTATAACTATTCTTCGATGGATGATATTTTGAAATATATTGGAAATCGAAAATTGTGGGAGTATGTGGCGGAGTGCGAATCTTCCACTGTATGGGAATATTTGGGAAAAGTATGGCTGCAGA
>CAYYHC010000155.1:0-3343 GCA_964471715.1 uncultured Lentimicrobiaceae bacterium
TCTACAAAATAGCCGTTTGGATTAGGTCGGTCAAGAATGATAACTTTTATATTGTTTTCTGCGGCAGCCTCCATGATGTAATGAAGTGTGGAAATATAAGTGTAGAAACGGCATCCGACATCTTGAATGTCAAACAAAATAATATCGATACCCTTCAACTGTTCAGGTGTAGGTTTTTTATTCTTGCCATAAAGTGAAACAATGGGGATTCCCGTTTTAGCGTCTTTGGAAGATTGAATGGAGGCACCGGCTTCGGCTTCACCGCGAAAACCGTGTTCCGGGCAGAAGATGGTTTTAATTGTAAAATGGCTGGCTACCAAACTATCCACTAAAAGAGTATTGTTGATGGTGGAGGTGTGATTTCCGCACACGGCAATATTTTTGCCTTCAATGAAAGGAAAATATTGCTCTGTTAACGCCGCTCCCACAGTAGGCTGACCTATTGTGGGAGTGGATATTGTCAAAAACAATGATATTAAGATGAATATTCTATTTGTCAAAGATGATTAATTTTTGTGCTTTATCAACTGTATATGTGCCAAATTCGTTGGTGATAAAATCTTCACCTACGAAGAATGGCGAACTGAGTCCTTTTTTAACGATCACTTTTACATTTTCAGCATAATCGTCACCGAATTTCACGTCGGTCAGGTAGAGAACGGAGTTTTCAATGATAGAACCATCTTCGGCGTTGATGGCGGCAGCTTTTGCTTCAAAATCATTAACGGTGATAATCATTTCTTTTAAGAAGCGAGTAGCCTCGGCATAATTCATATAAATATCACCACCGGGAACTAATTCGAATTTAAGTGTTTTATTGTTGGCAATGCAAGTACCTTTTACGATACCGGTTTCAATGGTTATCGGGAAGGTTCTTTGTTTGATGACGCTAATGCGGGTTGCATCCGTTATTGGTGCGATTGAATCACTCTTTGGAACATAATCGTCACGCAATACATACAGTTCGGTTCTACGATTCAATTGGTGAGCGGCTTCTTTTTCATCTTTACTTCCTAAAGAGTTGATATATTCTTCCGTTAGAATTGTGCCTTTTCTGAATGTGAAAGATTTTCCGTTATAGACAATGACTTTATCGGTCTCCAATTTGCGCGGGTTGTATTCGCCGTAGCCTTTCGGTTGGATTCTGTTAGGATCGATTCCTTTTATGTTGACCAAGAAATCTACGCAAGATTGAGCACGGTTTTGTGAAAGAATTTCATTGGATTTATCATCGTCACGAGCATCAGTGTGAGAGCGCAATTCAACAACAAGTGTCGGATTTTTGGTCATGATTTCATAAACATACAACAAAGAGTCTTCATATTGAGGTTTAATGTCCCATTTTGCCAAATCATACAGAATTTCGGGAAGTACGATAGGATCTTTTGGAATGGGAGTTAAAACGAAATCTTGTTTCAAGTCCGTATTTTCATTTAAGCCGACCGTAGTTTGTGAGGCTGTATTGTTTTCTCTAAAATACTTTGGTTTGGTAACTGTCATTTGATAGGTAGTATTTCCTAAAATCTTTTCTTTATCAAATTTATAATAACCCTTTACGTCGGTTTTGGTCTTATATGAGCTGCCGTCAGAACCAACAATTTCTACATCGGCACCGTCAAGATACTGCATGGTCATAGCGTCTTTAACAAAACCGGCAATCGTATAAACCAAAGGACGGAGTAAAAAGTAGTAAATATCGTCACCGCCTTTGCCGTCTGCTCTATTAGAAGAGAAGTAACCTTTGTCAACGTAAGGTGATTTTGATTTAGGATCTAATGCAGGGGAATCGTCGAACATAATTCCTATTTCATCACCTTCCGAATTGATAGGGGGAAGGAGATTTTCAGGAGTTTGGTAGCTGCCGTTCTCGTAGTTGGTGCAGAAGATGTCCAAGCCGCCCATTCCGGGATGTCCGTCAGAGGAGAAATAGAGCAAACTGTCGCCGCGTAATGCCGGGAAAACTTCCTGACCTTTCGTATTGACAATATTACCCAAGTTGACGATTTTATCAAAAGGTTTAGATTTTTTAGAGCGAGTGGCTTTGTAAATATCGTATCCGCCGTATCCGCCGGGTTTATTGGAAGCAAAGAAAAGGGTAAGTTCATCTCCTGTAACGAATGGATGAACATAGTTGAAAGTATCGGGACCTAAAACAACCATTTCGGGTTCTGTCCAATCTTGTCCTTTTTTGGTAGTATGATAAATGTAGCAACCTTTAATCTGTTTTTTATCTTGCGGGCAGAATGTGTAATAGATGCTTGTTCCTTTACGGTTGGGAGAGGCTTCACCCTCATTAACCTGAGTGTTGATAATTTCTTTTTCTTCAAGTAAAGCGATCGGAGACCATTCACCCGGCCATTCGGTATTTCTACTTTTGGCTAATTCGGCAATGTAAATGTCGGAGCATGAAACACCGGTCCATTGGTCAGTAGATTTGCCGACAGAGCCATCGCGGTTAGACGTGAAAATCATTTGTGTTCTTCTATCGGGATTGCCCCAACGCGGTGCCCATTCGTCATTTCTTGTATTGAATTTCTTGAGAGGAAATACTTCATAACGAGTAGGATTTTCTTTCCAATTTTTGGCTTTTGTGCAAGATTCAATCATAACGTCAGCACGTGCATCTTCTGCATCGCGCTTCTTGAATTCCTGAAAATATTTTAAAGCTTGGTCATAATTACCTTCGCTAACGTAAATATTGCCTAAATGAAACAATAAAAGTGGATTATCCTTTTGATAATTCTTCTTATATAATCCTTCATATTGCTTTTTGGCATGTTTTACATCACCCATGATACGATAACATTCCGCAATTTGAAAAGAAACACGTCGTGTTTCAACTTTATTCTTGCGAATTTTCTTTACAACTTTCTTATATTCTTCCAAAGCTTTCTCATATTTGCAAGTTCTAAAGGCATCGTCGGCGGGCTTTACAATTTGAGCCTTTAATACTGAACTCATTAAGAATAAAACACTTAGGGCTAAAACGAAGGGCTTAAATAATCTCATATCGTACTCAATTTGATTTTAAAAAATTAAGTTGCTAAAATAGAAAAAATATTTCAATTATAGCAACTTAATTCAAAATTATTTATTGAAAAATTATTTGTTCAATTGTACTTTTACTGTATTTACTTTTTTCTTTGATCTTTTTAACAAGTCATAAGCCAACGGAGTAGCAATAAAGATACCGGAATAAGTACCGATAAGGATACCTGCACCCATTGCAAAAACAAATCCGCGAATTACTTCACCACCGAAAATGAAGATTGCTAAAAGTACAATTACGGTTGTTCCGCAAGTATTGACGGTACGTCCCAAAGTACTATTAACGGCGGAGTTG
>CAYYHC010000155.1:3353-5169 GCA_964471715.1 uncultured Lentimicrobiaceae bacterium
TTCATTAAAGGTTTTTGAAGTTCATATCGACCTTAACGGCGGAGTTGAAGTTGATATAGTTATCGGTTTTGGGTGATAATGCCAAGTTTTCACGAATACGGTCATAAATGATGACGACGTTGTTGATGGAGTATCCGATTACTGTCAAGATGGCAGCAATGAAGGATTGGTCAACTTCCATTGAGAACGGAGATACTTTATAGAATAGGGAGAAAAGTCCGATGGTTAGCACAGCATCGTGAACCAAGGTTGCGACACCGCCAAAACCGAATTGCCAATTTTTGAATCGAATAGCAATGTAGATAAAGATGAGAATTAATGAAATAAGAACGGCCCAAACGGCATCCATCAATAATTCTTGTGCGATGGTACCTTGAACCTTCTGATAACTTTGAATACCTACTGCATCCGCATTGGGTTCTGTAAAGTTTTGATAAGAAATATTTTGATTTTTGTAGAATGGTTTCAAAGAATTATATAACTTGGTATAACATTCTTTTTCGGCTTCTGTGCTATTATCATCAATTTTATAGTTAATGGTAATTCTCAATTGGTCATCATTACCGAAAGTTTTTACTTGTGGGCTTCCACCAAAGGTTTCTGTTACTGCGCGACGAGCATCTTCTGCATTGACGGTTTTGTCAAAACGAACTACATAGTTACGACCACCAGTAAAATCAATACCCGGATTTAATCCCAATGTGAAGAAAGAGACGATGGCAATTAAAATTAAAGAGATGGATAACGTGTAGAAAAATCTTTTCGTTTTCAAGAAATCGAAATGTACGCTTGAGAAAGCATTGATGGTTCTGCTGTTTCCGAATTTAATGTTACGACCTTTGGCTAATTGTCTTTCAAATACCAAACGAGAAATCAAAATAGCGGTAAACATTGAAGATAACAAACCGATTATCAATGTAGTGGCAAAACCTTGAACAGGACCTGAACCGAAAATGTATAATACAATGGCGGTAATCAATGTGGTGACATTACCATCGATAATGGCGGAATAAGCATTTTTGTAACCTTCTTCAATTGCCAAGCGCAAGCCTTTGCCGTTACGAATTTCTTCGCGGACACGTTCGAAAATGATTACGTTGGCATCGACCGCCATACCTAAAGTAAGTACGATACCGGCGATACCGGGCAATGTTAAAACAGCTCCTAAAGAAGCCAAAACCCCGATGATAAAGAATACATTGGTCAACAATGCTAAATCTGCAACCAAACCGGCTTTGTCATAATATAGGAACATGTAAACCAAAATCAAAATGAAAGCGATTAAGAATGAGAACAACCCTGAACTGATGGATTCTTGTCCCAAGGTAGGTCCTACAACTTCTGAAGCCACAATGTTGACGCCTACTTCCAAGTTACCGGAATTTAATACGGTCGCCAAGTCCTTGGCTTCATCAATGGTGAAATTACCTGTAATTTGAGAGTTACCATTTTGAATTTCGGATTGAATGGTAGGGTAGGAGTAAACGAATTGGTCTAACACGATAGCCACATTGGTTTGTCCTTTGCTTTGTTGGTTATCGATAGCATTTTTGGTAATTCTTTGCCATTCTTTGGTGGCGGCATCTTCCATTGACATAGAAACAACCACGCGGTTATATTCATCAACATCTTGACGGGCATCGCGTACGATACGGGCACCGTTGATGGTTTCGCTACTTAAAGCAGGACCAAATTCTGAAGTTTTTTTCAATGGAACCAATGGGAACGCGTTTTCAAAACGTTTTTCGGGGGCTCCCCAATAGAAAACAACGTCATCAATATTTAATTTGCTTCTGATGGCACCAAGACAACGACC
>CAYYHC010000156.1:0-5047 GCA_964471715.1 uncultured Lentimicrobiaceae bacterium
CACAACATCCAATTTGTAGATGTTCCAAAATTCACCGGCTTCCGTTTCTGCGGTACCGGTCATACCTGCCAACTTTTTATACATTCTGAAATAATTCTGCAATGTAATGGTTGCGTAGGTTTGTGTGGCGGCTTCTACTTTCACATTTTCCTTTGCTTCAATGGCTTGGTGTAATCCATCGGAATATCGACGACCTTCCATAATACGTCCGGTTTGTTCATCAACAATTTTTACTTTGTTGTCAATGATGACGTATTCCACATCTTTTTCAAACATGGTGTAAGCTTTCAAAAGTTGTTGCACGGTGTGGATTCGTTCGGAGGCAATGGAGAAGAAGCGGTACAATTCCGCCTTTTTTTCTGCCAATTCGTGAGCCGGCAAATTCTGTTTTTCCATTTTGGCAATTTCCGTGCCTATGTCCGGCATAATGAACAACTTGGCTTCTTCCGTATTCTTTGAAATAACTTCAATACCGCGTTCCATGATGTTGACGGAATTCAATTTTTCTTCAATAACGAAATTCAAACCGTATTTTCCGAAAGGAACTTCAAGAAATGGCTGAAGATTTGTAATTTCCTCTATTTTAATACTTTGTATAGCTTGTAATTGCACCTCAAAAGCTCTTTTTCTTTCATTTTGTGAATTGTCGCATTCGGCAATATTGCTTTGCAAAGTGGAAACAATCATATCGGAATAAGCTTGAAAAGCATTATTTTCGGCAGTTTCTCCGCTTATAGTTGCCAATAATGACAAATTTTTATAGCAGCATGCAATATTTTTAATGGATTTTGGGAATTTGTAAGGATCTTCGGTTTGAATATGGTCGCTGACCTGTTTTTTCATTTCTTCGCACAAATGTTCAATCTCTTTTTTGAGCGAAAGAGCCTCTTTTTTAAGATTTTCTTTGGCTTTTGCTTCATCTGTTGCGGAGGGAAGTGCGGCGATAATTTTGTTGAAATCTTCAATTTTTTGATTAAATCTGTGTACTTTTTCGTTGATTTCGTCATCTAAAGTAGTCAGGTCATTATCAATAATGAACATATTTCTATTCTGTTCAGCCATATAGAAAGCTTCGGTACGGAGCAGAATATTCTTTATGTTTTGTTCACTCATAAATTTGATAAGTGACTTATTCTTAGGAAGTCCGCGTTGGCAACGGAGTAAAAGTTGTGCGCCTAATTCGGTAGGTTTAATATCAGGATTTTCGGTAACGGCTTTTTTGGCTTTAGGCAAAATTTCGGTAATGAGTAATTTTTGCGCATCGAAAAGTTTCTCAACGTTAGGTTTATATTTGTCGAAATCTTGTTGGTCGCCGCGCGGGGTAGGACCTGAAATAATCAATGGAGTACGAGCATCATCAATTAAAACGGAATCGACCTCATCCACAATTGCATAATTGTGAGGACGTTGCACCAATTCGTCTAAATTTCTGGCCATATTATCACGCAAGTAGTCGAAGCCGAACTCGTTGTTGGTTCCGTAAGTGACATCTGCTAAATAGGCTTTTCTTCTCTCTTTGGAATTGGGTTCGTGTTTATCGATACAATCGACAGTAAGACCGTGAAATTCGTATAAAAGTCCCATCCATTCGCTATCACGTTTCGCCAAGTAATCGTTAACGGTAACGATATGGACGCCTTTTCCCGGGAGTGCATTCAGGTAAACGGCGAGGGTAGCCACCAATGTTTTTCCTTCACCGGTCGCCATTTCCGCAATTTTACCCTGGTGCAAAACGGTTCCTCCTATCAACTGAACGTCGTAATGGCACATATCCCATTTGATGAGGTTGCCGCCGGCGGTCCAACTATTATGATAGCGCGCTTTGTCGTTGACGATTTCGATACAGTCGCGGTAAGCCGCAATATCTCTATCCATTTGAGTGGCAGTAACTTCAACGATTTCGTTATCTTTAAATCGACGGGCGGTCTCTTTCATTACCGAAAAGGCTTCCGGTAATATTTGGTCCAAAATTTCTTGGGTCGTTTTGTATGATTCTTTTTCCAAATGCTCTATTTCCTTGTACAGATTCTCTTTTTCGGAAATATCCATGCTGTAATTCTCGTCCAAATATTTTCTTATTTCCACGATCCTGTCTTCTGCTTCTTTAACGGATTCGTGGATAATATTCTTGAATTCAACGGTTTTTGCACGAAGTTCGTCGTTGGTCAAGTTCTTGATAATTTCGTATGCTGCTAATACTTCATCTTTGATCGGCTCAAGTTGTTTTAAGTCTCTATCTGATTTTGTTCCAAAGAGTTTAGCTAAAAAATTTGCCATAATATGATATTTTAATTTAGGCGGCAAAGATACAAAACATTTTTTGATGTAGAATGTAATTTTTTTGTATTGTGCCGTTTTGTAATATGTTGTCAGTTTTTTTTAAAAACGGTTTATTTAACCTATTTGATCAATATTTTATTTTTTTTGATTATTTTTTCTACATTTTTCTACAAAGCAACATTTTGCTAAAAGTTTTGTTTGAAAAATCGCAATTATTTACAGAAATAAGATAAAGTGAAGATCAACAAAACGGTTAAAGAGTAATCATCTTTCAACCGGCATTGCCACCATCTATTTGGTTGATAATCTTGATGTCGCATTTGAATGTCGGTTTTTGTTCATGGTTATATTTGAAAGTTTTTCTGTTGAAGTGAGAATGAAGATAGGCAAAATAAAATTCCGCTTTTTTTAAGAAATAAGCCAAACTATTGCAACTTAATATAACTTTTCGAGTGGAAAAATTGACAATATTGTCCAAAAATCTACCATGAAAGAGGTTTTGTATAGAAAAAGATATAAAAAACGATGTGCGCAGGAGAGGCTCAATATCAAGCATCAAAAGAAAATTGGTTTTGCGGCGGTGCGGGGAAATAGAGCTGATTTCTTAAAAAAACAATAATTGTGACGAAATGCAAAATTTCAATGAATAATGGTATCTTTGCGGTTTAAATAATTAATGATATGGAATTGACACGCGAACATTGGACCATCGAAGACGGCAGAGAATTTCAACAATATTTACTCACTTTTAGCAAAGGTACTGACAAGGCGGCATGGGAAAAACGGATTATCAATACGCAAATGCCCTGTATTGCCGTGGACTCCAAGCAGGTACAGCTGATGGTGAAAGCCATTGCCAAAGGTAACTTTATGGAATTTTTGGATTTGAACCTTTGGGAAAATTTTACGAATACTTCGATTAATGGCTCGCTGATTTGTAAAATAAAGGATTTTTCGTTAATGACGCAGTTTTTGAAAAATTATGCCGAAAAGATTGACAATTGGGCGAGTTGCGATTTATTGAAGTTCAACATTAAAGAGAACAATAAAGCCGACTATTTTAAATTGTCGCAGGAGTATATTGCCTCGCCGAAGCCCTTCGTGCGCCGGATGGGCATTACCATTCTTTTTAAATTGGTAGATGACGATCAATATATTGACAAAATTTTTAATATTTTAAACTCTTTTGAAAACGAGACCGAATATTATGTTAATATGGTCAATGCGTGGTTGTTTGCGGAGTGTTTTACCAAACAACGCGACAAAACCATCGTCTTTTTGAAGAATCATCGTCTGAATAAATTCACCATTAACAAGGGTGTTCAAAAGTGCAGGGATAGTTTTCGCATTTCGCCGGAAGACAAAGAAATGTTATTAGCATATAAGCAGAAATAGGAATTACCGAGTAACTGAATGATTGAGGTGAAAAACGATAATTTCGTCAATGCAGTGACGGGATGGGGAAGGTTATTGTTTTATTGAATTATAAAATATTGATTATTAACGAATTGAATTTTCTTGATCTGTTGTAGAGGAATGGGGGTAATCCGTTTGTTGCGGAATGGGGTGGTTAGTTTGTATCGGAATAATCAGAAATATTATAGTACGTCGCAATAATTATCTATTTGGTCAATAGTAATGAATAAAGAAACTCCTGTAAATCTATCTTTCAACTTTGGCGACGAGCTATTCTCACCTATTGTTATTGCATTGTCAATAAACGATTTGTTGTCACAATCACAATAATACGCATCGTCTCTCATCATATGCAAATCGCTCAGCACAATGCCCACCGGTATCTCAATGGAAGCAGAACCGGTGCATGGTGCGGCATAATGTGTAAGCATACCAATAGTAAAACTTTCTCTAACGATAACGGATTTACCGACAAGTTTTCCGATTGGATTTTTTCTGTTATAAGAAATAATATTGCGGAACACCTCGTAGTTTGTATTATCGTTTGCGCAGAAGACCGCAAACTCAACTATATCAAAATTGTAATTTCGAATCAGGGAATTGAAGATTCCCGCAACAATTTCAGGTGGATTTTGAAAAGCACCGCACCCAAAAGCACCGAGAATTAAAACCTCAACATTTTCCCTTGCCACCACATCTAAGATTCTTTTTATGCGGTTTGTCATTATGGTTGTGTATCGAACTTTGTCAAATCCGTGTCCAAGTTGTGGGGCTGCCGAAACAATCACATCAGTTTTGAACCATTCCGCCTCGTTGCGCAATTGTGGTTGCCATTCGTCCGTTTTGAAAACAGTAACATTTGGAATATAAATCAAATCATCGTTGCCCATTTCGTCAATAATTCCGTCTCTGAATTCTTCTTGATGGTTTTTGTAAAATTCTGTTTCCTTGGATTTTAGACAAGGGTAGAGTGTTGAAATTCTGCACATCGATTCTTCCTGTGCACCTGCCGACCACGGTGCACCGCCAATGTTATGATTGTTTGCAAAATCGAGGCAACAGATTTTTTTGCCTTTATATTTTTCGGCAGCCTCAAAAGTTCTTTTTGTAGAAACTATAACTCTCATATCGGGATTTTTATCCCCAGAGGTTTCTATTTTATCTAACTGATATACAATAAATTCGTTTTCTATCGAATTTTTGATACAACTTTTCAAGGAATCTATTTTTTGATATAGTTCCTCTGTATCATTCATGGTTTTATAGTTTTGTTCTCTGTAATTCATTGCCTTAGTGTTGATACTATCCCAAAAAGTGTGTAAAACTCAAAGTTTTATATTTTTGTAAAATC
>CAYYHC010000157.1:0-5010 GCA_964471715.1 uncultured Lentimicrobiaceae bacterium
ACCTTCGGCTTTTTCCATTACAACATCGGCATACATCATTATCAAACGACGATAGGAATCATATACAAAACGAGGATTGTTGGTTTTCTTGATTAATCCGGGAAGAGTTTTAGAACTGAGACCGATATTCAAAACGGTATCCATCATGCCGGGCATTGAGCTGCGCGCACCTGAACGACAAGAGATTAAAAGTGGGTTTTCAGTGTCATCATATTTAAGCCCCATTATCTTTTCAACATTTTTCATGCCTTCCCATACTTCTGCCATCAAAGAGGCAGGAAGTTGACAATTATTAGCATAATATGCTGTGCAACACTCTGTCGTAATGGTAAAACCGGCAGGAACAGGTAATCCCAATAAACACATTTCAGCAAGGTTCGCACCTTTGCCACCTAATAAATTTTTCATGTCAGCTTTACCTTCAGCCACTTTTCCGCCAAAGGTGTAAACATACTTTACGTTACTCATTTTCAATACTTTTTAAAATTAAAATTAAATTCTTTATCTTCATTTTTTTCGAGTGCAAATTTACATCTTTTTTTGAAAATAGAACAATACTTTTTGTTCAGATGTTTAATTGTTGCAATAATGTATTCATAATTAATTTTTTTGTTCACAAAAAAGTGGTACTACTTAAAAAATCGTACCTTTGCAGCCCTATTTTTAAAACAGAATATTTATGAAACGATTTTATCTTTTTTTATCCGTTCTTCTTATTGCAAGCAGAATGCAAGCTCAAACACCCGAAGAATTCACCTCATTCTTAGATGAAATTAATGGCGATAGTTTGCGTCAAACCGTCACAGATTTGCAAAATTTCGGGAGTCGTTTTTGTTTGCGCGAAAACGGGAATAAACAAGTCGCTGAATATATTGCGCAACGTCTTGAAAATTATGGTATTACAGCGGCTGTTGATTCTTTTTACGTAGAAGACTATTTCTGGTTGGTTGGGGATTATAATTGTTGGTTTTATAATGTCAAAGGGATACTCGGTCCCGCACAACCCTCCGATTCTATCGTCATGATTGGCGCTCACCTTGATGCCATCGCTACAACCCCCGAATATCAATTATTGCCCTCTTGCCCCGGCGCCGATGACAACGCTTCCGGTGTCGCCGTGATGATTGAAATGGCTCGTATTATACAGAAATACAATTTGTTACCAAAACATAATATCCACTTTATGGCATTCGATGCGGAAGAAATCGGATTAGTCGGTGCTTATCACGATGCCGAAACACGGGCTGCCAACAACGAAAAAGTGGTTGTAATGTTGAACAACGATATGGTCTCTTATCAACCCGATGATGATTGGAAATTAACCTTGCATTGGTATGACAATTCACCGGACATTACCCAAAAAGCAGTGGAAGTGTGCGAAACTTATACCGATATCACCCCCGTCATTTTAACCGGTGAAGATAATGACCTCCGCCAAAATAGTGATAGCTACGCCTACTCACAAAATGATTTTAAAACAATTTTTGCTATCGAAAATACATTTTCCGATTACTATCATACTGAAAATGACTCTGTTCAATGGAATAATTATGATTACCACGAACATGTGGCGCGCTACAACTTTGCTATGCTTTTCAATTACGGATTTGCTGATTTGCAAACCCTAAGCATTTCCGATAATTTAATGTTATCCTCCTTTCAAATGTATCCCAATCCGGCGAAAGAATATGTCACTTTACAATTTAATTTAACTGAACAATCTGAAATTCAGGCTGTTATTTGCGACATGACCGGCAAAACCGTATGGCAACAACCGAGTCAAACTTACGCCAACGGCATGAATCAAATTCAATTGAATTGCAGAAATTTCGCCAACGGCATTTATTTTTGTAGTCTTGACATTAATCATAAAAAAAATACATTCAAATTACTTATTAATCACTAAGTCAATGAAATTCACCTATAAAATCTTTATCTTGTTGATAATTGCGGGAATTGGTTTTCTAATTCCAATGCGTGCCGATACGATAAAACACATGCAATACAATTTATTATATTACACCACTAATGGTGTGGACGCATGCAACGAATCTACCAACAATTTGGATGCAAAAGATGCAAATTTAAAAACGATTATAAAATATGTAATGCCTGATGTGTTGACAGTGAATGAAATAGGAAAAGAAACATCGTATGCAGACCGAATTTTGAATAATGTTCTCAATACCGATGGCGTGAATTATTACGCTTATTGTCCCGTTGTTTCCAATACGAACAGCTATATCACTATCGGCAATCGTCTGTTTTATGATACGCGAAAGTTGGCACTGAAAAGCAGTTTTTATGTTTCTACCTCTGTTACCTATTTTAATGCTTATCGGATGTACTATCGCTCGGCTGAGCTGGAACGAGGCGATACCGCTTTCATTACATTTATTATATGTCACTTAAAAGCAGGAAGTTATGATGATAATGTTGCGGCTCGATATACTCAGGTGCAAGCCCTGATGAATCGTTTGGGCAGTATTGGAATTGCGGATAACTATGTTCTTTCCGGCGATATGAATCTCTATCGCGCCAGCGAAGATGCTTATCAACACCTGATTCACCATAGCAATAGCTTAATCCGTTTTTATGATCCGATTGACCAAGAGGGCGAGTGGGGAAGCAACTACAACTATCGCCATTTGCACACGCAATCCACTCACAACGATAATGCGGAGTGTTTTTCAAGTGGCGGACTGGACGACCGATTTGATATAATATTGGTTTCCAATTACATAAAAAATAATCTTCAAAAAGTAAAATCACTCGACAATACTTATCAGGCACTGGGGCAAGATGGAAATCACTATAATAGTTCTCTTCTTGAACCGAATAATACCGCTGTCCCCGCCAATATTGCAACGGCACTTTACAACATGTCCGACCATCTTCCGGTGATTCTGCAATATCAAATTGATGCTACTGCCGGCATTACGGAAACGGATTATCTCACATCTGCCATCCAGGTAGCCAATCCTGTTGGAGAGCAATTGAATGTCTTTCTGGATATGCCGCAAAACGACCATTTGGTTTTCGAAATTTACAGTATTGAAGGACGTCTTTTACATCGAGAATCTCAATCCGTAACCAATGGAAGCAATCAATTGCAATTGGATTTTTCGTTTCCGGCATCTATCTACCTGCTTAAGATTTTCGACACACACAATCATCAGGTTGTGAAAAAGATTGTAAAATTCTAATGGAGAACATTTTGATTTCGTAAGTGCTTTTGAATCTAATATTAACTATAAATTGCTATTAATCATCTAATTATCATACACTATGGATTTTAAACTTACTTCATCTTTTGCCCCTTCAGGCGACCAGCCTTCTGCCATTCAACAGCTGGTGGAAGGGTTGAATCGTGGCGACCAAGCCCAGACTCTTTTAGGAGTGACGGGTTCCGGTAAAACTTTTACCATTGCCAATGTCATTGCGCAAACCAACCGCCCAACGCTGATTTTAAGTCACAATAAAACGTTGGCTGCGCAACTTTATAGCGAATTTAAGCAATTTTTCCCCGAAAATGCCGTAGAATATTACGTTTCTTATTACGATTATTACCAACCCGAAGCCTATTTGCCCGTCAGCAATACTTATATCGAAAAAGATTTGGCAATTAATGATGAAATTGAAAAACTAAGACTGCGTACCACGTCCGCACTGTTGTCAGGTAGGCGAGATATCGTTGTAATTGCTTCTGTGTCTTGTATTTATGGAATCGGAAATCCCGATGACTTTGCCAAGAATGTCGTCAGGATTCGTCAAAACATGAAAATTGACAGAAATCAATTGTTGTTGGCTTTTGTCAATAGTCTCTATTCTCGTACCGAATTGGACTTGGAACCATCCAAATTTCGTGTTAAAGGTGATACCGTCGATATTTTTCCTCCATACAATGATAATGCTTTTCGTATAATCTTTTGGGATAACGAAATTGAAGATATTTTTGAAATAGAACCGATTAGTGGTGCCAAAATCAATAAATTGGAAGAATTGACTGTTTATCCCGCCAATTTATTTGTTACCTCACAAGAATCCATGAATGCGGCCATCCAGCAAATTAAGTTGGATTTGGGTATGCAGATCGAGTACTTTAAGTCAATTGGTAAACATCTGGAAGCCAAAAGATTGGAAGATCGCGTAACGTATGATGTGGAGATGATGAAGGAAATCGGCTATTGTTCCGGCATTGAAAATTATTCGCGTTATTTTGACCATCGTCAGCCCGGTGACCGCCCTTTCTGCATTTTGGACTTTTTCCCCGATGATTTTTTAATGGTCATTGATGAGAGCCATGTCACCGTTTCGCAGATTGGTGCCATGTATGGTGGTGACCGTTCCCGAAAACAAAACTTGGTGGACTACGGCTTTCGGCTTCCGGCGGCTTTGGACAACCGCCCCCTGCGTTTCAATGAGTTTGAAGCATTAACGGGACAGACTATTTATATGAGTGCCACACCTGCCCAATATGAATTGGAAAAATCGTTTGGCGTTGTAGTTGAGCAAGTTGTGCGCCCAACCGGACTGTTAGACCCGATTATTGAGGTACGTCCCGCTACTAATCAGGTGGACGATTTATTGGAAGAGGTGGAAAACACTATTCAAAATGGGCAGCGCGTTTTAGTGACCACGCTTACCAAGAAAATGGCGGAGGAATTGTCGTCGTATTTGATTCGCATCGGCGTTAAAACGCAGTACATTCACTCAGATGTAGAGACTTTTGAACGGGTAGAGATTTTGCAGAATTTGAGAGCCGGTGCAATTGATGTGTTGGTGGGTGTCAATTTGTTGCGCGAAGGTTTGGATTTGCCGGAGGTATCGTTGGTTGCCATTATGGATGCCGACAAAGAGGGCTTTTTACGTTCTGAGCGTTCGTTAACGCAGACCGCGGGTAGGGCGGCGCGACACGTGAACGGTCACGTCATCTTTTATGCCAATAAAATTACAAAATCGATGCAGGCAACCATCGACGAAACTATACGTAGAAGAACTAAACAGTTG